>DXCY01000140.1 GCA_019115725.1 Candidatus Luteimonas excrementigallinarum | reverse complement strand
TGGCGCATGCGCTGCCGAAGGTGCTGGAGGCGGCAGAACTGCTGCTGTCACGGGAGGACATTGCATTTTTCTTTGCCGGATCCGGCGCGGAGCGGGCGAAGGTGGAGCAGATTGTGCAGGAACGTAACCTGCACAACGTGCGCCTGATTCCACGGCAGCCAAAGGAGCGGATGCCCGCGCTGTGGAGTGCGTGCGATCTGTCGATTGTTCCGCTGCGGGACACGCCGGTATTTGCCACGGTGATCCCTTCCAAGATCTTCGAAGCCATGGGCATGGGAGTCCCGATCCTGATGAGCCTGCCTGAAGGTGAGGCGACGGCGATCGTGCAGACCACCGGCAGTGGCGTATGTGTGCCGCCGGAGGATCCCGAGGCGATGGCAGCTGCGATCATGGCGCTGGCGGATGACCCGCAGAGGCTGGCGGCTTATCGCAGGACCTCGCGTGAGGCTGCCCCGCTGTATTCGCGCGACAAGCAGGCAGCGCGGATGGTTGGAATCCTTGAGGCGGTGGCAGGCGTGGTGCCGAAGGGCGAAGCGCGGGAGCCGGGGGTTGGCGCGTGAGCTGGGGCGATATGTTGCTGGCGGTGCTGGTTCTGGCGGTTGGCGTGTTCCTTGCCCGCCGGTCCCGTCCGTTCGTTGCGGCGGTCCTGTTTGTTTCGGCCATTACCGTCTCGGCCATGCTGTTCCTGCCGGGATCCCAGCTCACCGCGATCCTCGGCAACGATGGTGTGCGTCTGCTCAACCGCTTTGCCGCCGCCACCCCGTGGTCCGTTTCGGAGTGGATGCACGTTTTCATCTTCCTGTGGCTGGGCCTGTTGCTATGGCTTGGCCGCGCGGATCTGCGTGGATGGAAGGCGTGGTCGCTGGTTGTGGCGCTCGCTGTTGCCTCCGAACTCGCCCAGGGGCTGACCCCGGGGCGTGAACCGAAGATGGACGACGTCTTCCTCAACCTCGCCGGCGGTATGGCAGGCATCCTCCTGGCCATCGCCACCCGCCGCCTCCTCAAACGTCTTTGACTTCCACCTGCGCGCCGCTCCGTGCGCGTGAAGCGCTCCTGTAACTCACAATCCCGATCGGGATGATTGTCTTGACGCAGGCGTGTATCCGGTCAATTATTCCCGTCCGGGAATAATGAGTCTGGCTCCCTTTGATGATCACTAAATTATCCCGTACGGGTTCAAAAACAGTGCTCACTGACGTGGCCGTATTGGGCAGCGCCGTGCGCCAGGCACGCAAGGCGCACGGCCTGACCCAGGCGGACCTGGCCGGCTTGGCCGGCACCGGCCCCCGTTTCATCAGCGAGTTGGAGCGTGGCAAGGTCAGTGTCGAGTTGGGCAAGGTGCTGGATGTGCTCGCGGTGCTGGGTTTGCGCCTGCTGCTGGTGGAGGCAGGGGCAGCGGGAGAAGACGGGTGATGGCCGCCATTGCCGGCAATGCCCGGCCCCACGCGTCATAACCGCCGTGGGGGCGGGGCGGTTACCAGATCAGATCGTCGGGGACTTCGAATCTGGCGTAGTAGGCCTCGTCCTCGGGGCTGAGGTCGGTGGCTCTGGTGCCTTCGGGCTGGCCGTGGTCGAGGACGATGAGGTCGGGGTCGCGTTCGCGCACCTTGTCGCCGGCCACGCGCGGGAGCAGTTCGTAGCGGTCGTCGAGGCGGGCGATGACCAGGGCGCCGGCGGCGATCTTTTTGCGCTGGTCGTCATCGATCAGCAGCGTGCGGATGGCGCCGTCGGCGGTGAAGCGGTATTCGCTTTCTCCGCTGCGCGGCAGCTTGCGGTCCTGGATGATCTGCCGGGCCTGGGCGCGCATTTCCGCCTGCCGGAGTTTGGCCTTGCGCTCGGCTTCGAGGGCGCGGTCGCGCTCGGCCTTTTCGAGGCGGGCGCGCTCGGCGTCGCGCTGGATGTCGGCGTCGGTGGGCGGAGCCTTGCCCTGGCGGGCCTTGGCCTGCTGGCGGGCGATTTCCGCCACCTTGGACTTCTTGACCAGGCCTGCCTTGAGCAGCTGTTGCTGCAGCGGATTGCCCTTCGCCATGGGTGCTGTCCTGTGGAGGGGGCAGGCCATGATACGTGCGCGTGCCAGCGGGGAATATGCGTGCATCTGTGACCTGGGTGCATACGAGGGAAACCTTGCCGGGCTACCCTCGGGGCCCCGGCGCCCCCGATTTCGCTGGCAGGAATGTGGCAGACATCACATAATTGGTGCGGGGGCGGAGGCCACAAGGTGGATGGATACCTGCGGTGGCGTTCGTGATTTGGATCTGCTGCGTTCGGGTTGGCCCGCTTTTTGCTTCCCTCTAAACGCACATCTGGAATGGTGGACTGCATGGATTGGGTGGTTGAGACAGGGATGCTGGCGGCTCTGGGAGCGGCTGCCATCACCTGGATAGTGTTGAAGCTGCTGCATCCGCTGGCGCCGCGGCTGAATCTTCTGGATTACCCCAAGGGCCGCAAGGACCATGCGCATCCGACGCCGATCACCGGCGGGCTGGCGATGGCTGCGGCGTTTGTCGCAATGGGGGCGATCAGCATCAACAACTTCGCCACCGATACGCTGGTGTCTTTTTCGGTGGCGGCGGTGCTGCTGACCGGGGTGGGCCTGGCCGATGACCGCTACGACCTGCGCTGGTACTGGCGCATCCTGGCCCAGGTGCTGGCCGCGCTGATCATGGTGTACGGGGCCGGGGTGCGGGTGGAGCAGATCGGGCCGGTGTTCGGCCTGGACAGCCTGGCGCTGGGGTATCTCTCGGTGCCGTTCACCGTGTTTGCGACGGTGGGCATCATCAATGCGGTCAACATGATCGATGGTGCCGACGGGCTGGCCGGGCTGCTGGTGGCGGTGGCGCTGGTGATGCTGGCGGCCGCGGCGGTTTACGCGGGCAACATGGGCCTGAGCCGGCATTCGCTGGTGGTGGCCGGGGCGGTGGGTGCGTTTCTGCTCTACAACATGCGCTTTCCGTGGCAGTCGCGGGCCAAGGTGTTCATGGGCAATGCGGGCAGCGCGTTCCTGGGGCTGGTGGTGGCCTGGGTGGTGTTCCGCCTGACCCAGAATCCCGGCCACCCGGTGAGTCCGGTGCTGGCGCTGTGGCTGATTCCGGTGCCGGTGATGGATTGCCTGGTGCTGACGGTGCGCCGCACCCGGCAGGGGCGCTCGCCGTTCTCGGCCGGGCGCGATCACATCCATCACTTCATGCAGGATGCGGGCTTCAGTCCGACCCAGGCGGCGTTGGCGCTGGCCGGCTTCAGCGTGGGATGCGGACTGCTGGCGGCCATTGCGATGCGCTTTGACGTGCCGCATCCGGTGATCCTGGTGGTGTTCCTTGCGCTGTGCGTGCTTTGGTACTGGGTGAGTGCA
>DXCY01000139.1 GCA_019115725.1 Candidatus Luteimonas excrementigallinarum | reverse complement strand
ATCTTCACCATGCAGCAGGCCTGTCCGCACTGCGGCGGGCGCGGGCAGGTGATCAGCAATCCGTGCGGCACCTGCCGTGGCGCGGGCCGGGTGGAGGAGGAAAAAGTCCTGTCGGTGAAGATCCCGGCGGGCGTGGATACGGGCGATCGCATCCGCCTGGGCGGCGAAGGCGAGGCCGGCCCCCCGGGTTCACCGCCCGGCGATCTGTACGTGGAAGTGCGGGTGCGTCCGCATGACATTTTCGAGCGCGATGGCGATGACCTCCACTGCGAGGTGCCGATCCGCATTTCCCAGGCCGCGCTGGGCGACACCGTGCGCGTGCCCACCCTGGGCGGCGAGGCGGAAATCCGCATTCCCAGCGAGACCCAGACCGGCAAGGTATTCCGGCTGCGCGGCAAGGGCGTGACGTCGGTCCGCAGCCGCCACCCGGGCGACCTGTACTGCAAGGTGGTGGTGGAAACTCCGGTCAACCTGACCGCCGAGCAGCGCGAGCTGCTGGACAGGTTCGAGGCCACCTTCGTGGGCGAAAGCGCGCGCCGGCACTCGCCCAAGTCCAGCACTTTCGTGGATGGGGTCAAAGGGTTCTGGGACCGGATGACCAGCTGAGGCCGGGCCCGGCAGCGTCCTGCGCGCCGGACTGCGCTCCGCAGTTCCGGCGGCTAGAATCGGCGTCATGAACAATCCAGTCCGCCTGCTGATCCACGGTGCTTCCGGTCGCATGGGCCAAGCCCTGCTGCGGCTGTGTGCGGAGCAGGAGGGCTGCCAGGTGGTGGCGGCCGTCGCCACGCGCGTCGGGCAGCGGGTGGTGGACGGGGTGCCGTGGTTCACCGCCGCCGAGCTGGGCGGCGTTCCGGATTTCGACGTGGCGGTCGATTTCAGTACGGCATCTGCCTTCGATGCGGTGCTGGAGCTGTGTCGCACGCGCGGGCGGGCGCTGGTGTCCGGTACGACGGGGCTGTCCGAAGCCCAGCACGAGACGATGCAGACCGCGGCGACGGCCATTCCGGTGCTGTGGGCATCCAACTTCAGTCTGGGCGTGGCGCTGCTGCACGAGCTGGTGGAGCGCGCGGCGCGGGTGCTGCCGGGCTGGGACTGCGACATCGTCGAAACCCATCACGTGCACAAACAGGATGCGCCCTCCGGGACGGCCCTGACCCTGGGCGATGCAGCCGGGGAGGGCGGCGCCCAGGCGCGCTACGCGTCGATCCGGGCGGGCGATGTGGTCGGCGAGCACAGCGTGCTGTTCACCACCGCCGGTGAGCGCATCGAGCTGGCCCACCGGGCCACCAACCGCGACATCTTCGCCAGCGGCGCGCTGCATGCGGCCCGGCTGTTGGCTGGCCGGCCACCCGGCATGCACCGCCTGCGGGACCTGTTGCAGCCGCACCGGGCCTGAATCAGCGGTTTTCCACCCCTCGCGGGAGCAGTTTCCACTGGCGCAGGGTCGGGCGCGCCGGTATCATTCCCGCTCGCCTGATTCCTCACGCCCGGACACGAACCCAGTTCGCTTCCGCGGATTTCTGCAACCCGACGTAGGCGATTCCCTTGACAGTATCTGCAATCCTCGTGCTCGAAGACGGGACCGTCTTCCGGGGCACTTCGGCCGGCGCGCTTGGCCTGTCGGTTGGCGAAGTGGTGTTCAACACTTCGATGACCGGCTACCAGGAAATCCTTACCGATCCGTCGTATGCGCGACAGATCGTGACCCTGACCTATCCGCATATCGGCAGCACCGGCTGCACCGATGAAGACGACGAAGCGCCGCGCGCCTGGGCCTCGGGCCTGGTGATCCGCGATGTGCCGCGCCGTCCGAGCAGCTGGCGCAGCGGCAGCGCGCTGCCGGAATGGCTGGCCGAGCGCGGCGTGGTTGCCATTGCCGGCATCGACACCCGCCGCCTGACCCGTCTGCTGCGCGAGCGCGGCGCCCAGAACGGCGCGGTGCTGGCCGTGGATGGCACGGTGGGTGAGGACGACGTGGAGCGCGCCCTCGAGGCCGCACGCAAGTTCCCCGGCCTGGCCGGCATGGACCTGGCGAAGGAAGTCAGCACGGCCGGGCAGTACACCTGGACCGAGGGCTCGCTGGACCTGGACAGTGGTGCCTGGCATGCGGCCACGCCGCGCCGGCGCGTGGTGGCCTGGGACTTCGGCATCAAGCGCAACATCCTGCGCATGCTGGCCGACCGTGGCTGCGAGGTGACCGTGGTACCTGCCACCACCAGCGCCGAGGACGTGCTGGCAATGCAGCCGGACGGGGTGTTCCTGTCCAACGGCCCGGGCGATCCGGCGCCGTGCGATTACGCGATCGCCGCGGTGCGCGCCTGCATTGAGCGCAAGGTGCCGCTGTTCG
Organism: Candidatus Luteimonas excrementigallinarum; assembly: GCA_019115725.1. GTDB lineage: Bacteria > Pseudomonadota > Gammaproteobacteria > Xanthomonadales > Xanthomonadaceae > Luteimonas > Luteimonas excrementigallinarum. The sequence goes on along the minus strand of DXCY01000139.1, from coordinate 2,421 downwards.
GCATCTGCCTGGGCCACCAGCTGCTGGCGCTGGCCGTGGGTGCGCGCACGGTGAAAATGACCAGCGGCCACCACGGCGCCAACCACCCCGTCCAGGACCTCGCTTCCGGCCGGGTGATGATCACTTCGCAGAACCACGGCTTCGCGGTGGACGAGGCGAGCCTGCCGGCCAATGTGCGGGTGACCCATCGCTCGCTGTTCGACGGCACCAACCAGGGCATTGAATTGACCGATGCACCGGCGTTTTCCTTCCAGGGTCACCCGGAAGCCTATCCCGGCCCGCACGATGTGCTGCCGCTGTTTGACCGTTTCATGGAAGTGATGGATTCAAGCAAGTAAGGGAGGAGAGTGTGATGGGTGTGATGATCCGGATTGCAGTCGGGTTCCTGCTGTTTGCCTGTCTCAGCGGTACGGCGTTGGCACAGAAAGTACCGGTCGAAGATTTCTTCAAGGACCCGGAATTTTCAGCAGTGACCCTTTCTCCGACAGGGGAGTACATTACGGTCTCGGTCCCGCAGGGCGATCGCACACTGCTGGCGGCGTTCCGCGTGGCTGATATGGAACTGATTGGCAAGTGGGACTACGGTGCGCAGAACCACGCGGATTCAGTGAGATGGGTCAATGACCGCAGGTTTTTCGTCTACGTGTCGCGCAAGCTCGGCCGCTACGACTTCCGCGTGGGAACGCCGGATGTGCATGCAAGTGACGTGGACGGGCGTCGGCGCAAAGTGATTCCGAACGGGGGTTACTTCGATATTGTCCACACCCTTCCAGACGATCCTGAGCATATTCTCGTTCAGCGGTCAGTCGATTCCGCCTATCTCTTCCGAATGAACGTCAACAGCGGTGACGTCCGCACGGTGGCCAGCGCGCCGGTCCGATTTGGTGACTTCCTCGTCGACCATGATGGGGAGCTGCGGTACGTGATTGGTGCAGAGGAGAATCAGGACAACGTCACCCTGCGCCGTGATGGCAGCAGCTGGACCGAGGTGCACCGCGCACCGATGGGCGGCGCAACCAACAACCCGCTGGGCTTCGCTCCGGACAACCGGATGGTCTACACCCGGGTCAGTGAGGATGGCGCGCCAACAAAGATATTTGCGCTTGATGCCGACACCGATGAGATGACGCTGTTGTCCGAAAACGGGAATGTTGACCCTTACAGCTACCTTTACAGCAGCGACCGCAGGCAGCTGCTGGCCGTGAGATACCAGGATGGCGTGCCTGCGGTGGACTTCCTGGATGAATCGCACGCAGAGGTGGGGACCTACGCTGGGCTGATGAATGCGTTTCCGGATCATGCCGTGGCATTTTCCGGAATCAGCCGCGATGGACGGTATGTATTGGCGCACGTATACAGTGATGTGGATCCGGGCACCTACTATCTGTTCGACCGCCAGACGGGTCAGGCGCGATTCCTGCTGGCCGCGCGCAGCTGGATCAAGCCGGAACAGATGTCACCCATGCGGGCGATCAGCTTCACCGCCCGTGATGGCACCCGGGTGCACGGGTACCTGACTGTTCCGCGCAACAGTAACGGCAGAAACCTGCCGTTGATCCTGAATCCACATGGTGGCCCCCACGGTATCCGCGATACGTGGGGCTTCAACCCCGAAGTGCAGTTCCTGGCCAACCGCGGTTTTGCCGTGTTGCAGGTGAACTTCCGGGGCTCGGGCGGATATGGAAATGCCTTCGAGCGGAAGGGCTACCGCAACTGGGGCACCGCCATGATCGACGACATGACCGATGGAGTGGAATGGGCGGTGCGCGAAGGGATTGCGGATCCGGAAAGGGTGTGTACCTATGGAGCATCCTACGGTGGTTACGCCGCCTTGCAGAGCATTGTGCGTGAGCCGGAGCGCTACCGCTGTACGATCGGTTACGTGGGCGTTTACAGCCTGCCGCTGATGTTCCGGGATGGTGATATCCCACGCCATGAAAGCGGGCGTAGCTATCTGGCACGAGTGCTGCCGGAGTCGCAAGCCGAACAGCAGGTGCAGTCGGCCGCTTTCAATGTGGATCGCATCAACGTCCCGGTGATGCTGGTGCACGGCGAGCGCGACGAGCGCGTGCCGATGTCCCAATACCGGGCGCTCAAGCGCGCTCTGGATGAGGCTGGTAAACCGCCGGAGGTGGAGATCCTCGCGCGGCGCGAAGGCCATGGTTTCCAGGAACTGGAAAACAACGTGCGCCTCTACAACGCCATGGAAGAATTCCTGAATAAACATATTGGCCCTGGGGCCACGAACTGAGACACCAATGCCCAAGCGCACCGACATCAAGACCGTCCTGATCATTGGCGCAGGCCCGATCGTCATCGGCCAGGCCTGTGAGTTCGATTATTCCGGCGCCCAGGCCTGCAAGGCCCTGCGCGAGGAGGGGTACCGGGTGGTCCTGGTCAACTCCAACCCGGCCACGATCA
>DXCY01000013.1 GCA_019115725.1 Candidatus Luteimonas excrementigallinarum | reverse complement strand
GAGATCGTCTATCGCCAAAGCCTGGGCTGGAAGGACAGGCAGGCGCGCATCCCGCTCGTAGAGGGTGATGTCTTCCGCATTGCGTCCATTTCCAAGTCGTTCGCGGCCGCTTCGATCCTGCAACTGGTGGAACAGGGCAGGCTGTCGCTGGACGACGACGTCGGCGAACTGCTCGGCGTCCCGGTCCGCAACCCCGGTTTCCCCGACCACGCGATCACCCTGCGGATGCTGCTCAACCACACCTCTTCGATTACCGACAGCCAGCGCTACGGCAGTCTGGACATCATCAATCCCGATGCCAGCGACAGCTGGAGAGAAAGCTATTCCGAGCACGTCCCGGGGGAGGAGTACGAATACTCAAACCTGGGCTACAACATGGTTGGTGCGATCATCGAGCAGGCGTCGGGGCAGCGCTTCGACCGGTACGTGAAGGAGCACGTGCTCGAGCCGCTGGAACTCTACGGCGGGCACTGGCCGGATGCGTTGGACGCGGATCGCTTCGCCCGGATCTACCGCTACCGTGAAGGCGAGGGCTTCGTGCATTCTGAGGCGGCGTACGCGCCCCTGGGCGAAGGCCTGGTCGATTACCGGCTGGGCTACAGCGCGCCCATGTTCTCGCCCACCGGCGGCATGAAGATTTCCGCGCCGGACCTGGCCACGTACATGCTCATGCACATGAACCAGGGCCAATGGGCGGGGGCGCGGATCATCAGTCCGGAGCATGCCGCCCTGATGCAGACGCCCGCGGTCCGCATCGATGACGATTCCGGTTACGGCCTGGCCCTGCGCACCGACCGGGCGTTAATCCCCGGGGTCACCCTGGTCGGCCACACCGGATCCGCCTACGGGCTGTACAGCTCGATGTTCTTCGATGCCGAAGGAAAGTATGGCTTTGTGGTGATCACCAACGGAACCAGGGACCCAAACGTACGAACCGACGTGAACCGGGCCCTGTACAGGCACTTCATCGGTCCGCTCAACTCCAGAAATTGATGAACCCGGTGATGATCAGCGCGTTGGTGAAGTCGATGAAGAACGCGCCGACCAGGGGCGCCACCAGGAACGCGCGCGGCGCCGGGCCGTAGCGCTCGACCAGCGCCTTCATCACCGCCATCGCATTGGCGGTGGTGCCCAGCATGAAGCCGATGAAACCACCGCCCATGATCGCGGCGTCGTAGTCCCGGCCCATGATCCGGTAGACCACGATGCAGAACGCCGCCACAGCGCCCACCTGAAGTACCAGGTTCAGGATCAGCGGCAGGGCCAGCCCGGCGAGCTCCCAGAGCTTGAGGTTCATCAGCGCCACGGCCAGGAACAGGGCCAGGCAGACGTTGCCGATCAGGTCGGTGGTGGGCACGGAAAGGCCAATCCAGCCGGTGCGGTCGTCCAGGTTGCGGATGGCCGCGCCCACCAGCATCGCGCCCACGTAGGCGGGCAGGGTGATGCCGGTGGCCGAGATCCAGCCGCTGACCCATGCCCCCAGCCACATCGCGATCAGCAGGGTCACGATGCTCTTGAGCGCGTTGTACTCGCGGGCGGCTTCCGACGGCGCCGGACCGGTTGTTTCAAAGTCGGGGGCGGCATGCGCCTGCCGGGAGGAGGGGGAGAGCTTGAAGCGGCGGATCAGCACCGTGATCGCCGGGCCGCCCACCAGCCCGCCCAGCACGATGCCGGCCATCGCCGAGGCCACGGCAATCGATTCCGCGCCGGGCACGCCGGCCTCTTCGAACAGGGGCGCGAACGCCAGGCCCGTGGCCGGCCCGCCGGTGAGCGTGGTCGAGCCGGCCAGCACGCCAAACAGCGGGTGCAGGTCGAAGCCCACCGCCACCGCCATGCCCAGCAGGTTCTGGAACACCGCGAATCCGCTGGCCAGGCCAAGGAAAATCATTACCTGGGTGCCACTGATCTTGAGCAGCCTGAGGCTTGCATTCATGCCGATCGTGGTGAAGAAGGCGATCATCAGCGGCGTCTGCAGGCTGGTGTCGAGCACGAACAGCGTGGTGTCCCGGGTGTGCGCAATCCACACGGCGATGGCGAAGACCAGCCCGCCGATCACCGGCGGCGGCAGGTTGTACTTGCCAAGCACCGGTACCCACCGGCACAGGCCGTAGCCCAGAAAGAGAGCAATGCCCGCAAGGGCAAGGGTCTGCACCGCATCAAGCTGCAGCATCAACAGGAACTCCTCGTGTTATCAGGCGCATGATTACTCAGTCGCAGGTTCCCGTGGGCGGTAGGTGGTGCAGCATGCGCCCGGGCAGCGCATCTGTTGCCTCGCCACGGTCGATCATGACGGTGCCGTTGACCAGCAAATATTCCACGCCCCTGGATAGCACTGCCGGCTCTTCGTAGGAAGCTGCGGGAGCGTAGTCCATTGGGTCGAATACCACCACATCGGCGTGATGCCCAGTGCGCAGAAATCCACGTTCAAGCAGCCCGAAGGTAGTGGCTGTCAAACCTGTCGAGCGGTGGATGAATGCTTGCAGATCGATTGTGTCTTTTTCGACTACGAAGCGTGAGTACTTTTCCGGGAAAGTAGCGTACTGGCGCGGGTGGCCATCGCCACCATCGGATGCGGTCAATACCCACGACTGGCGCATAAGCTGTGCCACATCGTCGGCGTGCATATTGAACGAGGCAATCTTGCGTGCGGAGCCGCTGCTGTCTGGGCCCCCGTGGCGAATAATCCGCAATGCGGCCTCCACCGGCTCCACTGCCCAGGTATCAGCTATCTGTGCGAGTGTTTTTCCTGACCATGGCCAGCCTTTACCGATCATCAGAACCGCGTCGGCGCCGCCGCGTCGGCGCAGGTTTTCTACCATTTCGGCGCTGATGCTGCTCGTGGTCGCCGGGTCGGCGAGTCGGGAGAAAAGAGCCTCACGACCACCATCCTGGGCCCAGCGGGGCAGCAGTGCGGCCTCGATGCCGGTGGCCGAAGCCAGCCAAGGATACTGGTCAGCCGTGACCGCAAGGCCGTCTGCGCGAGCCTTTTCGATGCGTTCGATGATTCTGCCGGCGCTGCCGTGCACATCGGTGCCCAGTGCCTTGATGTGGGCAATGTGCACCGGGATTTGCGCCCGGCGTCCAATTTGCAGTACCTCGTCGATCGACCCCATCAAGCCGATTGAATAGTTGGATTCGTCCCGCTGATGGGTATCGTAAACGCCACCGCGCAAAGCGGCCTCCTCGGCCAGCGCCACTACCTCCTCTGTACTGGCAAAGCTCTGGGGCGCGTAGAACAGGCCGGTTGAAAAGCCGATGGCGCCCTCGCACATGGCATCGGCGACCATTTGGCGCATGTTCGCCAGTTCATCTGCGGTCGGGGCGCGGTCAGCGTTGCCCACCACCCGGCGTCTGACTGGCCCCAGCCCGACGTAGGCGGCGACGTTGGTGCCTACACCGTGATCGCGGAACCACTCAGCCTGCTTGCTGATGTCCGGAGTGCCACCGCCGTCGACGCCTATGAAGATCGTACTGACGCCTTGGTACAGCCATGGGAGGTTACGTCGTACTTGCGGATCGGCTGAACGGATATAGCTGTAGGGATGAGTGTGAGGATCAATGAAGCCCGGAGCCACCACCAGTCCGCTCGCGTCGATGGTGCGTGTAGCCTGATAGCGATCGGAAAGGCCTTCGCCCACTGCGATAATTCTGTCATCGGCGATGGCAACATCTGCGATACGACCGGGGCTGTCGCTTCCGTCGAACAATGTGCCGCCGGTAATGATAATGTCCGCGGTACCGGCTGCCGGCTCCTGGCGGACGCCAAGGCAAGCGGTGAGCAGCAGCGTCGCGGTCAACGAGGCCGCCAGACCACAGATACGCATAGGACGGCACGACTGGAGCATCAGCTTATCTCCGGGCGGAGGGGTTCATCATCCGGTCGCAGGCAGTAGCCGGAGATCTTTTTATCTTGATGCCTGGCGCCATCGTTGACCATTGAAATAGGGCCCGTCCGGCATAGCCCGGGGTTATGTGCCGCGTGAGTGTGTCGACTGGCTGGCGTGATGTGCGCCCGGACCGGCTAGAATCAGTCTTCCTGCAGCAGGCCCAGAAAGAGATGTCAGACAAACCGTCCAGCCCCATCGAATCCGCCGAAGAATTCCGCAAAGCGGCCCTGGACTACCACCGCCTGTCACCTCCCGGGAAGATCAAAGTCACGGCCACCAAGGCCATGCTGACCCAGCGGGATCTGGCATTGGCCTATTCGCCCGGCGTGGCCTACGCCTGCGAGGAAATCGCTGCCGATCCGCTCACCGCCGGTGACTACACCGCCCGCGGCAACCTGGTGGCGGTGATCAGTAACGGCACCGCGGTGCTGGGCCTGGGCGATATCGGCCCGCTGGCCAGCAAGCCGGTGATGGAAGGCAAGGGCGTGCTGTTCCAGAAGTTCGCCGGCATCGACGTGTTCGATATCGAGATCGACGAGCGCGATCCGGACAAGCTGGTCGACATCATCGCCAGCCTGGAGCCGACCTTCGGCGGCATCAATCTGGAAGACATCAAGGCGCCCGAGTGCTTCATCGTCGAGCGCAAGCTGCGCGAGCGGCTGAAGATCCCGGTATTCCACGACGACCAGCACGGCACC
>DXCY01000138.1 GCA_019115725.1 Candidatus Luteimonas excrementigallinarum | reverse complement strand
GGCTGGAAAGCATCATCGGCGAGGTGCTGCTGGAGCAGAACTTCCCCGCGATCCACGCTGTCGGCCGGGCCTCGCACCGCGCGCCGCGGCTGCTGCACCTGACCTGGGGCCAGGCCGACGCGCCGCTGCTGTCACTGGTCGGCAAGGGCGTGTGCTTTGACACCGGCGGCCTGGACATCAAGCCCGCCGACGGCATGCGCAATATGAAGAAGGACATGGGCGGCGCTGCCCACGCGCTGGCGCTGGCCGAACTGGTCATGGCCCGCGGCCTGCCGGTACGCCTGTCGCTGCTGATCCCCGCGGTCGAGAACGCGATCGGCCCGGACGCCTTCCGCCCCGGCGAAGTGGTCGCCACCCGCAAGGGCATCAGCGTGGAAATCGACAACACCGACGCCGAAGGCCGGGTGGTGCTGTGCGATGCGCTGACCTACGCCGGCGAATCCTCGCCCGACCTGCTGATCGACTTCGCCACCCTCACCGGCGCGGCGCGGATCGCGCTGGGCCCGGACCTGCCTGCGCTCTACAGCAACACCGACGCCGTTGCCGACGGCTGGCTCAAGGCCGGCATGCACCACAGCGACCCGGTCTGGCGGATGCCGCTGTGGCGCCCGTACCTGCGCTACCTCACAAGCCGCGTGGCCGACATCGCCAATGCCGGTTCGCGCATGGCCGGCTCGGTCACCGCCGCCCTGTATCTGGAGCGCTTTGTGCCCGAAGACACCCAGTGGGCGCATCTGGATGTCTTTGCCTGGAACGACAGCGAACGCCCCGGCCGCCCCATTGGCGGCGAAGCCCAGGGCCTGCGTTCGGCCTGGGCAATGCTGAAGGCGCGCTACGGAGGCTGAAGCAGGGTGGAAAAGGACTTCCCCCATCGCAAGGCCCTCCCCGGCATCGCCCTGCTGACGCTGCTGGCGACCGCATGCACAAGTCTGGAGACCCGCATCGCCGAGCCGTGGGGCCAGCCGCTGCTGGACGACTCCAGCCTTGTGAAGATGGAGTCCGCCCTTGAGATCGAGCGGCACCGTTTTCAGGTGCCCGATGGCCCGGATCTCGCCTACCGCGTGGTCAAACCCATGGCTTACGGGATGGAATACCACTACGCACGCAGCGACGACGGCGTGGAGTTCCGCTTCAACATCGGCAATCCCCCGGAAGAGCGCGCGCCCATCGCCGCGGCCGGCACCGTGGTCCTGTTGCACGGCTGGGGCATGGACGGCAGTTCGATGCTGCCCTGGGCGCTGGGGCTTGCCGAAAACGGGTGGCAGGCGGTCATGGTGGACCTGCGCAACCACGGCGCGTCGGGCCGCGCCCCCGCAGGCTTCGGCCCCCGGGAGGGACAGGACGTGTCGGCGCTGCTCGCCGCGCTGCGCACGGCAGACGGTACCGACGGCCCGTTGGCGCTCTTCGGTGTTTCCTATGGCGCGGTCGCAGCCCTCTATGCCGCCGCCTACGCCGAAGCCGGCGTGGTCGACGCGGTGATCGCCATGTCGCCCTATGCCAACGCCGCGGATGGCATCCACGGCATGATCGAAGGGATGAAGTCGCAGCCGGGATCCGGACTGCGCGGGCGGCTCGCCCTGGCCCACGCGCGCAGGCGCTATGACGATGCGCGCATCGACCGTTCCATCGCCGCCGCGGGACAGCGGCTTGGCCTGGATCTTGCCGCCATCGACGTCCGCCAGGCCGCGATGGCAGTCGACGGCTGCGCGCTGCTGCTGCATGGCACCAGGGACGGCTTTTTCCCGATGGAGTCCGTACAGTCCCTCGCCGATGCGGCCCCGCGCGGCCAGCTCGTGACACTGGAAGGCGAACACCACTTCACCGCGCCGATGCGCATGGACCGGCTGGTCGAGCCGCTTGCACGATGGCTCGATGCAGCGGACGGTGCCGTTTGTCCTCCGTTCGAGCCTCACCCGCCCGCCGACACCACTACCCCTACGACCGGTGGCGTCGGCAGTAACGAATAAACCTCAACCGGGCAGCTCGAACAGCAGCAGGTCGGCGAGCGTTTCGCCGGCGCCGGTGATGCGCAATTCGCCGGCTTCATCGGCATAGCCAACGGCATCGCCGGCTGACAGCGCGCGATCGCCCACGGACACCTGGCCCTGGACCACCTGCAGCCAGTAGCGGCGGGCAGGATCGAGGTTGCTGGCAACGGATTCGCCCGCGGCCAGCTGCACGCCGAACAGGCGGGCGTCCTGGCGGATCGCCAGGCTGCCGTCGGCACCGTCGGGAGAGGCCAGCAGGCCCCACCGGGCACGGCGCGCGGCCGGGTCGAAGGCCTTCTGCGCATAGTCCGGGGCCGCGTTGAGGCGGTTGGGCTGGATCCAGATCTGCAGGAAGTGCACCGGCTCGGAATCGGAAGCGTTGTATTCGCTGTGCTCGATGCCGTGGCCGGCGCTCATCCACTGCAGCTCACCGGGGCGCAGCACGCCTTCGCTGCCGCCGCTGTCGCGGTGGGCCAGGCCGCCGGAAATCACGTAGCTGATGATCTCCATGTTGGCATGGCCGTGCGGGGCGAAGCCGGCGCCGGGCTGCACCCGGTCTTCGTTGATCACCCGCAGCGGACCCCAACCCATCCATTGCGGGTCGTGGTAGTGGCCGAAGGAAAAGCTGTGGCGGCTGTCGAGCCAGCCGGCCCGGACGTGGCCGCGCTCGGCGGCCGGACGGAAGATCTGCATGGTGTGTCCAACAACGTGGAAGTGGGGGCCGGTGCGGCCGGCCCCGGGGGATCAGGCGTCGTCGCCGCTGGCGATCGGGGCCTCGGTGGTGATGTGCAGCTCGATCTCGTCGGCTACGTTCGGCACGTACAGGCCCAGGTCGAAATCGCTGCGCTTGATGGTGACTTCGGCGTCGAAGCCCGCGGTCCGCTTGCCCGTCATCGGATGCTCGCCGATCAGGTTGATGTCCACATCCAGCACCACCTGCCTGGTGATGCCCTTGATGGTCAGATCACCGGTGATCTTCAGCTCGTCGTCATCGTCAACCTCCACCGAGGTGCTGCGGAAGGTGGCCTCGGGGAACTGCGCGGCGTCGAAGAAGTCGTCGCTGAGCAGGTGGTCGTTGAAGGCCTTGACGTTGGATTCCAGGCCCGACAGCGGCAGGGTCACCTGGACGCTGGAGGCGGACACGTTGTCTGCGTCGTACACGATCGTGCCGTCAACGTCGCCGAACAGGATCACCGGGTTGGAGAAGCCGAAGTGGTTCCACTTGGCGGCCACGGTGGTGTGGTCCGGGTCCATGGTGTAGGTCACCGGCGCGGCAAAGGCGGCGGTGGCGGCAAAGGACAGGGCGGCGGCAAGCGCCAGGCGGCGGAAGTCGCGATGGTTCATGGTGTATCTCCAGAAAGGGAACTGACAGAAAGGGATAACGCGCTCACTCGATGCGGCAGGCCTCGTCGAACCCCAAGCGCGGCGACCGGTCGAAGATGCTCGCCGGGTCGCCCTTGCCCAGGTTGACCAGGAAGTTGGAGCGGATGGAGGTGCCCTTGAAGAAGGCCTCGTCCACCTTCGCCGCGTCGAAGCCGGTCATCGGACCGGTATCAAGGCCGAGCGCGCGCGCGGCGAGGATCAGGTACGCGCCCTGCAGGGTGCCGTTGCGGAAGGCCTGCTCGCGGCGGCCCTCCTGCGGGCCGGCAAACCATGCCTTGGCATCGGTGTGGGGGAACAGGTACGGCAGCTTCTCGTGGAACTCCAGGTCGTGGCCGACAATCACGGTCACCGGTGCGGACAGGGTCTTTTCGCGATTGCCCTCGTCCAAGGCCGGCGCCAGGCGGGCCTTGGCCTCCGGCGAGCGCACGAACACGAAGCGCGCCGGCGACGTGTTGGCACTGGTCGGCCCCCACTTGGTCAGCTCGTACAGCCGTCCAAGGGTCGCATCGTCGATCTCACCGCTGAAACGGTTATAGGTCCGGGCAGTGCGGAACAGCTGGTCAAGCGCTGCGTCGGTCAGGATTCCGGTCATGTGGAAAGTGTCTCCCCCGCGGCGGGTGCCGCATGTGAACTGGGGTCCAGTGTAGAGTTCCACCGGTGTCCCGGGGACCCCGGTGGCCGGAACGTAAGGTCGTATAGATGGAACAATCAGGGCTAACTCACAGACCTTCAAGCACTAATGGAACAGCATGGACGCTGACCGACGGCCACGCCGGCAACCTGCGCCAGGCGCTCTCGCTGGCCGCGGCGCTGGGCCATGACGCCGCGCGCAACTGGCGCCTGGCGCCCCGCCGGCCGTGGCGCTGGGCGGCCCCGCGACGGCTGCCGGGCGCCCGGCATGCTTTCGGCGCTGACTTCGCCGCCGCCCTGTCCGCGCCACCGGCGCTGGCCATCGGCTGCGGCCGCCAGGCCGCGCTGGCCACGCGACTGGTACGCGACACAGGAGCCCGCGCGGTACAGATCCTGGATCCGCGCCTGGATCCCAGTCACTGGGACCTGGTGATCGCGCCCGAGCACGACGGACTGTCAGGCGCCAACGTGCTGACCCTGCTGGGCAGCCTGAACCCGGTCGATGACAACTGGCTGGCGGCCGGGCGCGCTGATTTCGCGGCGCTGGCCACCCTGCCCCGCCCACGCATCGCCCTGTTGCTGGGCGGCAGCAGCCGCCATGCCCGCTTCGACCGGGCCGCCTTCGAAGCCCTGTCGCAATCGGTGTCCAGCGTGCTGGCCCGCGAAGGCGGCAGCGTGCTGGCCACGGTGTCGCGGCGTACCCCGACGGAGGTCACCGCCGCGCTGCGCGAGCGGATGGACAGCGGCGCCGGACCTGACAAAGCATGGCCCGGTGTGGCCTGGACCGGACAGACCGGGGAATCCAACCCCTACCCGGGCCTGCTGGCCTGGGCCGACCGCATCGTATGCACGCCCGACTCGGTGAACATGGTGTCGGAAGCGTGCGCGACCCGGGCGCCGGTGTTCGTCTTCGAGCCCGCACGCACGGAAGGACGGCCGCGCCGTTTCCTCGATGCCCTGCTTGCCCGCGGCCGCATCCGCCCTGTGGATGAGGCGCTGGCCCGCTTCGACTGCGAACCCCTGCGCGAGACCGCGCGCATCGCCACCCAGGTGCACGCACGGCTCAGCTGAGCCGCCTGCGCTCCCGCGGGGCCGGCGCGTCAATCGCCACGCCGGATCACCATGGTTGGGTCACGTGGATTGGATCACGACTGCACGTGTACCCCGGCCTGGATGGGGGCGTAATCACCATCACCAAAGCCGCCCGCCGTGCTGCCATCGGAAATGGAGAACAGGCGCTCGGCCAGGCCGTAATCGCTGTTGCCCATGTTCCTGCCCAGCGACAGGGCGAAATCCCATGCCTCCGGCGTCGGGTACGAGCCATCCGGCTCCATGTAGCCCAGCAGGTGGCCCAGGTCCATGTGCGCGCCGTTTTCCACCGCGCTGCCGGTCTGCCCGGCCAGCGCCTGCATCTGGCTTTCGTTGAAGCTCAGGGTCACGGTCTGGCCCGCTTCCAGCGGTCCGTCGGCGGCCTGCGCAAGGTCACCGGTCAGCGCGGCGTTGAGCAGCTGCTGGTTCTGCTCATCCACCTGGAAGTCATAGCTGTAGACACGCTCGGAGGCGATCTCGTTGCCATCCGCATCCCAGCGCTGGGTGATGTTCATCGGCACGTTGCCCGAATACTGCAGGTCAGCCGTGCGCTCCATGGAGCCATCCGGGAAGGTGGTGACCACCATGTTTCCGGTGTTCTGCGCACCATCCAGGGTCAGCTTGAGCGGGCCGAGCTTGCCACTGAGCTGGGTCTGGGAACTGAAATCCACCTTCTCGATGGTGGCCACGTTGCTCACGCCATCACCGTTGTCACCCGGCAGCGTGCCGGTGGTGAGGAAGTCGTTGTAGGCCGCCATCCCCTCGTCGGTGGACAGGTCGAATTCGGCGGTCTGCAGTGTCGCCCCGGAGAGGCTGTCGTTGCGGCCCAGCATCACGTTGGCCACGCCAAAGTCCACGCCCACGCCGTTGTAGGCCTTGATCGCTTCGGTCGGGCCAGCGGTGACGCGCACGGTGTCCTCACCGGTGCGTTCGATCGCGGTGCTCACTCCGCTCTCGTCGGTGATTTTGGTCTGCAGTGCCAGCTTCTGGAAGGTCGCCTTGAACTCGTTGGTGCTGTAATCCGAGCCGTTCATGGTCACCACGGCGCCTTCCGGCATCGAGGAGGGATCGAACGGATTGATGTCCTTCGGATCGACATCGGCGTCTTCAGGCATGGTCACCTGATAGGAGGTGCGGATGCCTTCGGTGCGGCCGATCTCAAGCCCGGCCTTGGGCGTATTCACGCCACCCTTGAGGAACACCGACACATCGGTCGACAGCTGATACGTGGTCACCCCGTCTTCGGTCTTGCCGCCCTCGGTGATGGACGCATTGGCGCCGGCACTGAAGCTCACCCCATAGCCCTTGGCGTTCTTCACCGACTCGGAGAACGAGCCACCTCCGGACAGGGTGACGGTGCCCTTTTCCTCGTTGGCGCTGATGCCAACGGTGCCCGAGGTGGACGACTGCCGCACGCTGCCGTTTTCCGACGTGGTCGTGGTCTTCCCGGTGGTGGTGTTGCTGGCACCCACGGTGCCATCGTTGGACAGGCTCACGCTGGGGTCGTCACTGACCCGCGGCGGGATGGTCAGTTGCTGATCCGGATAGACCATGTCCGGGTTCTGGATCGACGGGTTCGCCTTGATGATGTCCTGCACGCCGACGCCGTACTGGTTGGCGATATCAACCAGGCTCTGGGCCGGCTGGACCGTGTGCTGGCGCTCGTTGCGGTCGGCGGGCGGCAGGAGCGGACGGCCGCCGTCGTGGATGGCGTGGATGGTCATGCAGTGCTTCCCGGTGATCTGGAGACAGTCGCCGATACTAGGCGCCGCCACCTCCGCCCGCACCCTGGGGTTTACCCCAGCCGGGGCCGTGGCAGCCCGGGCAGGAGCGGCCGCAGTCAGCTGAAGCCCAGCGCCCGGCCGGCGGCGCGGATGGCCGCACGCGCGGCCTGCAGCGGCGCGCCATCGGCCACCAGCCGCGGGCGCCGATCCAGGCCGCAGGCCAGGGCCAGCGCCAGCAGGGTGGCGTGGGCCTCGCCCAGCGCCGCGGCGGCGCCGTCCTCCAGCAGGCCCGCCGCCGCGGCCGCCTCCAGCAGCGCCGGCGTGGCCCGCGGCGCAAGCAGAGCCGGATGGGCCTGCGCTTCACCCAGCACCAGGTACTGCAGCAGGAATTCCAGATCGGTCAGCCCGCCCTCGCCCTGCTTGAGGTCGAAGCGTTCCGGCGTGCCGCGGTCGAGCTCGGCGCGCATCTTCGCGCGCATGCCGGCCACGTCCTCCCGCAGGACGGCGGGGTCGCGCGGGCGGGCCAGGGCGCTGGCGCGCACGCGCTCGAACGCTGCCGCCAGTCCGTCGTCGCCGGCCACGCAGCGCGCCCGCACCAGGGCCTGGTGCTCCCAGGTCCAGGCGCGCTCGCGCTGGTACTCGTCGTAGCTGGCCAGCGAGGACACCAGCAGGCCGCTGGCGCCGTCCGGGCGCAGACGGATATCCACCTCGTACAGCCGTCCCGCGCCGGTGATGGTGCCCAGCAGGGCCACCACCTTCTGCGCCAGTCGTGCCGCCCAGCTGGCGGCATCCAGCGGGCGGGCGCCGTCCGACTGCGCCCCGGGCGGCGCGTCGTACAGGAATACCAGGTCCAGATCCGAGCCCACGCCAAGCTCCTCGCCCCCCAGGCTGCCGTAGCCGAGCACGGCGAAGCGCAGACCGACGATGTCGCCGCGGCTGGCCCGCAGATCGCGCCGCGCCAGTTCCAGCACCGCATCCACCACCGCGTCGGCCAGCCAGGCCAGCTGGCGGCTGGCCTCCTGCGCCTGCTGGCGCCCGTCCAGCACCGCCAGGGCAATGCGGAAGCTCAGCGCCTGGCGGGTCTCGTTGAGCACGAACAGCGCCTGCTCCAGATCCTCGTGGCGCAGCGCCGGGGCGCAGGCGCGGGCGAACTGGGCGCGCTCGGGCAGCGGGCCCTCGGCGCGCGCGTCCAGCAGCTCGTCCAGCAGCAGCGGATGGGCGGCCACGCGCTCGGCCAGGAACGCGCTGCGGCTGACCAGGTCGATCAGCC
>DXCY01000137.1 GCA_019115725.1 Candidatus Luteimonas excrementigallinarum | reverse complement strand
TGGTTGACCACGGTGCTGCGGCCATCGTTCATGCGCACATGGATCCGGTACACGTTCCCTCCCTCCACGCGGTTCTGGATCGCGTTGCCGGCGATCGCACCGGCCACCGCACCGCCGGCCGTGGCCACGTTGCGCCGGCCATCGCTGTCGGTATTGCGGCGGGCCAGTTCCTTGCCGGCCACCGCGCCCACCACGCCACCCAGCACCGGGCCGACCACGTTGGGAGAAGTGGTGCTGCCCGCGCGCTCGATCCGGGTCACGGTGCCGCAGGAGTCGCAGGCGCGGCTGCCATAGCCGGGAGCGCTGCCGTAGCCCGGGCCGTAGCTGCCCGCGGGGGTGGCGCAGCCGGCCAGGGCAAGGGAAGCGGCAACGGCGGCAGCGGCGCTGATCTGGCGGAAATTCATCGCAGGACTCCTCGTCTGTACGGTCGCTTTCGACGATAGGAAGTCATGGGTGAACGGCATGCCAACCAGCCGGGCAGGCGCGCGGACGTGCAGCCATTGTTCAGGCGCCGGGGCGCTGCTGATCAGGTCCGGAAATCGCGATGGCAGTCGCGGCAGGAGTCCTGCACCTGTTTGTTGGTGGTCTGCACGCCAGCGCAATTCAACGGCGGAGACTGCAGCGCGGCATCCAGGGTGGCGCGCGAACGGGCCGCGTGGCGGGCAAAGCGCTGATCGTCGCCCAGGCCCGGGAAGGCGGGCTCCAGGTCTTCGGCCAGCACCCGCAGTGCGCGCAGGTGCGGCAGCACGTCGGTGGGATTGCAGCGGTTCTCCTCCGCCCGCCGGTGCAGCTGGCCCATATGCCATTCCTGCACGTGCATCACGCTGGAAGCGAAGTGGTCGCTGCGCGCCTGGATGGCGCGGATCACCACCACGGCCGCAAAGATGCCTACCGCGGCGCCGAGCAGGAACACGGTCAGATAGCGCGCAGCGGCGGAGGGCTTGCGCGTGGATGACGGCGTGGGCAGCTGGGGCATCGATCAGTCCTGGGAATGGCGGGGACGCATAGTATGGCCAACGGATGCACCGCATCGCCCATGGGCGCCTAAAATGGGCGGATGGAACGAGACTGGATGGACCGCTTCGGCGGCATTGACCGGCTGTACGGCAGCGGCGCCGTCGGGAAGCTGTCGCGGATGCAGGTGGCGGTGGTGGGCCTGGGCGGCGTGGGCTCGTGGGTGGCCGAGGCGCTGGCCCGCAGCGGGGTGGGGCGGCTGGTGCTGATTGACGCCGATGACCTGTGCGTGTCCAACACCAACCGCCAGCTGCCGGCGCTGCAGGGCCAGTACGGGCGCGGCAAGGCGGAGGCCATGGCCGAGCGCTGCCTGGCGATCAATCCGCTGGCCACGGTGGAACCGGTCGCCAGCTTCCTCACTCCCGCCAATCTCGATGAACTGCTCGGTCAGGGCCATGACCTGGTGGTGGATGCCTGCGACAGCTTCCGCACCAAGGTGGAGGCCATCGCCTGGTGCCGCCGGCGCAAGCTGCCGGTGATCACGGTGGGCTCGGCGGGTGGGCGCATCGATCCCACCCTGGTGCGGATCCGCGACCTGTCGCGTACCGAACACGACGCCATGCTGGCGCTGGTGCGCAAGAAGCTGCGCGCGGACTTTAATTTCCCGCGCGGCCCGAAGCGCTACTTCGGCGTGTCGGCGGTGTACTCGCTGGAGAACGTGCGCTATCCGCAGGGCGATGGCAGCGTCTGCGGCCTGCGGCCACAGCTCGATCCGGATGCCGCGCTCAAGCTGGATTGCGGCACCGGGCTGGGCGCGGCGACCCATCTCACCGGTACGTTTGCATTCGCTGCGGTGGGCCGGGCGCTCGAGCTGCTGCTCAGGCCGCCGACGCCGGCAGGTTGAACAGCCGCCGGGTATTGGCCGTGGTGGCCGCTGCGATCTCCTCGCGGTCCTGCCCGCGCAGGCTGGCGACCACGTCCAGCACCCGCACCAGCAGCGCGGGCTCGTTGCGGCCACCGCGGTTGTCGGCATCAGGCTGGTCGGGCGCGTCGGTTTCCAGCAGCAGCTGATCCAGCGGCATCTCCGCCACCAGCCGGCGGAGTCGACGGGCGCGCTCATAGGTGATCGGGCCGCCAAGGCCGATCATGAAGCCGAGTTCGCGCAGCTGGCGGGCCTGTTCCGGACTGCCCGGAAAGCTGTGCACCACGCCGCGCAGTTTGCCCACCCGCCGTATCGCGGCGATGGTGGCATCCACCGCCCGACGGGCGTGCACGATCACCGGCAGGTCGTGGTCACGTGCCAGCTCCAGCTGGGCTTCGAAGTAGTACTGCTGGGCATCGCGGTCCAGCGCATCGATGAAGTAATCCAGCCCGCATTCGCCCACCGCCACCGGCAGCTCGCGTGCGATCCAGCCGGCCAGTGCGTCCAGGTGGGCCAGCGTGTGCTGCTCCAGGAACACCGGATGCAGGCCATAGGCCGGATACAGCCCGGGCGCATCGGCGCAGACTTCGCGCAGCCCGGGCCAGGCCTCGGCATGGGTGGCCGGAACTACCTGCATGCCCACGCCGGCCGCCTGCGCACGCTGGATCACCGTCGCCCGGTCCGCATCGAACTCCGCCGCATCTAAATGACAGTGGCTGTCGATCAGAAAGGTCATCGCCCTTCAGCGCTCCCGCCGGGCCTGTCCATCAATGGGCGGCCGGTTGCCCGCGTCGGGCGGAGTTGCGCCGCGTCGCTTCCAGTTCGCCAGCAGCAGCGTGCCCAGACCCAGCAGCAGCTCATCCACCAGCGGAATGGGGTCGGGGATCACCAGAGTCAGGACAAACAGCGCGCCGGTAACCATGAACAGGCGTGGATAGCTGAGGCGGCCAAGCCAGCGCAGCAGGGGTGCCAGCAACAGGTGGCGCATGGGGGAGCCCTCCGTTCCGGTGGATGGCCGTCACGCTATCACGCACCCGGGGCGGCGGCGTTCATGCCGGCGTCATTTTCAGCGCCTCCATCCGCATGCGGTTCAGCTTGGAAATGGTGGAATCGAACTGCACATGACGCAGGCGATCGACCTGCAGGAACACAAGGAGCGCGACATGAAAAACAACACCCTCGCAATCGCTTTGGCATCTCTGCTGGTGGGCGGCGTGGCCGTGGCCGCGTTCCAGAACAACACCCGCGATGATGATCTGGCTGGTGCCGCTGATGCGATCAGCACCGATGAAGGGGTGGATGCGATTCCCGTATCCGGTCGTCTCGATTACGCCGATGTGCTGGACGTGCACGCGGTGACGGAACAGCAGGATTTCTATGCCCAGGTGCTGGGTGTCGAGCCGGTGAGTGAAACCACCACCTCCACCACGCCCCGCCAGGTCTGTCAGGACGTGGTGGTGCAGTACCAGGCGCCGACCCGCGATCCGAACCGTGTGGCCGGTACCACCATCGGTGCGGTGGTGGGCGGTGCGCTGGGCAACCAGATTGGCGGTGGTGACGGCCGCAAGCTGGCAACGGTGGGCGGCGCCGTGGGCGGTGCATTCGCCGGCCGCGCGATCCAGGGTCGTCAGCAGGCCAACAACGTGCAGACGGTGACCGAGCAGGAATGCCGCACGGTGCAGGATACCTCGCAGTCGTCGCGGGTGGTCGCCTACAACGTGACCTATCGCAATCCCGATGGCAGCACCGGCACGATGCGTACGGGCAGCGAGCCGGGTGAGCGGATCAAGCTGGGCACCGAGGATGTGCCGGTGGCCTGGGATGTGACCTACCGCTACGAGGGCGACGAGCGCACGGTGCGCATGCAGCAGGAGCCGGGTGACCGGCTGCCGGTGCTGGATGGGCAGGTGGTGCTGCAGACCGCTGCCGCGGATCAGGCTGATGACGTGATCCGCCAGTAAGTTTTTGCTGGCGGTGGTTTGGAAGAGCGGGGCCGGGTCATCCGGTCCCGCTTTTTTTGGTTCTTCTCCTAAATCCGGGGTTGCTTCTTCGATTTGCCTCGCGGTGATCTGACGGGCCCCGCCGCGGCCGGGAGGCCTTTGCGCTCCATGTCCCCCGGCCTGCGCCTATGGCTACGGCCTCCTCCTTTACTTACGCGCAAAGGCCTCCCGACCACGACGGGGCGCGGCTCCGGAACTGCCCCATCGTCGCTTTACCTCCGGTAGGTCGGGGCTACGCCCCCGACGCCCCGCTCCCCCTCCACAAACTCTCCAGCGACGGGTGGGGGTGCCCTTCAGGCGTAAGTAAAGGAGGAGGTGGCGGCCGCAGGCCGACGTCGGGGGACATGGAGCCTGAAGGGCGCACCCGCCCGTCGCCCCCGCGGCCTGTCAACTCAACGTGCGCTTTCCCTGGATTGGGAGATGAGCTTTCTCTGCGCGGCTGCAGCGCCCCGGAGCTAGTCCCAAGGGCAGGGGCCCAAAGGCAGGGTGGATCGATACAATGAAGGATTCCTGCCAACTTCCAGACTGCCATGGCCCTTGATCCCCTCGATCTCTACGACGTCCGCTCCCTGCTTACCGACGAGGAACGCGCGGTGCAGGACACCGTTGCCCGCTTCACCGACGAGAAGGTGCTGCCGATCATCGGCGAGTGCTTCGATGAAGGCCGTTTCCCGAAGGAGCTGATCCCCGAGATCGCGGGCCTGGGCCTGCTGGGTGCGACCCTGCCGGCCGAGTACGGCGGCTCGGAGCTGGGCGACGTGAGCTACGGCCTGATCTGCCAGGAGCTCGAGCGCGGCGACTCCGGCCTGCGCAGTTTCGCCAGCGTGCAGTCCTCGCTGTGCATGTACCCGATCTTCGCCTACGGCACCGAGGAGCAGAAGCAGCGCTGGCTGCCCGACATGGCCGCGGGCAAGGTCATCGGCTGCTTCGGCCTGACCGAGGCCCACGGCGGCTCCGACCCGGCCAACATGAAGACCCACGCCAAAAAGGACGGCGACGACTGGATCCTCAACGGCTCCAAGATGTGGATCACCAACGGCAACCTGGCCGACATCGCCATCGTCTGGGCGCAGACCGACGACGGCATCCAGGGCTTCGTGGTCGAGAAGGACTTCGCCGGCTACAAGGCGCAGGAGGTCAAGCACAAGATGAGTCTGCGTGCGTCGGTGACCAGCGGCCTGTTCTTTGACGGCGTGCGCGTGCCGGAGGCCAACCGCCTGCCGAACGTGAAGGGCCTGCGCGGCCCGCTGGGCTGCCTGACCCAGGCCCGCTACGGCATCACCTGGGGTCCGATCGGCGCGGCGATCGCCTGCCTGGACGAGACCCTGGAGTACTCCAAGGAGCGCATGCTGTTCGGGCGCCCGGTGGCGGCAACGCAGAGCGCGCAGATCAAGATGGCCGACTGGGCCCGCCGCATCACCAGCGCGCAGCTGCTGAGCCTGCAGCTGGGCCGGTTGAAGGAGGCCGGCAAAATGCAGCCGACCCAGGTCAGCGTGGCCAAGTGGAACAACTGCCGCATGGCGATCGACATCGCCCGCGAGGCGCGCGACCTGCTGGGCGGTGCCGGCATCACCACCGAGCATTCGCCGATCCGCCACGCGCTGAACCTGGAATCGGTGATCACCTACGAGGGCACCGAGACGGTGCACCAGCTGGTGGTTGGCCGCGAGCTGACCGGCATCAACGCGTTCTGATTCCGCTGCCGCCGCCGGGCGCCGTGGCCAATGAGCCACCGGCCCGGCAGTGCGGCGCCGGACCGCGCCCTGGGAGGGGCTGGGATGTCACTGGCCGAGTTGCGCCTGGAAACCCCGCGGCTGATCCTGCGGGTGCCGCGGATCGAGGATTTCGACCGCTTCGCCGAACTGCAGGGCGATGCCGACGCTGCCCGTCATATCGGTGGCGCGGTGTCGCGCACCGAGGCCTGGCGCCGGTTCCTGTGGCAGCCCGGCGCCTGGCAGGTACAGGGCTTCGGCATGTTTGCGGTGATCGAGCGCGACAGCGGCCGCTGGCTGGGTCAGACCGGACCCTGGCGTCCCGAGGGCTGGCCGGGCAACGAGATTGGCTATGCCTTCCATCCCGATGCCTGGGGCCGTGGCTATGCGCTGGAAGCCGCGACGGCGGCGATCGACTGGTCGCTGCAGGCGCTGGGCTGGGATGAATTCATCCACTGCATCGCGCCGGGAAATACCGCTTCGCAGAAGCTCGCTACGCGCCTGGGTTCCACCCTCCGGGGTCCGGCCGCGCTGCCGCCGCCGCATGCGCACATGACCGTTGATGTGTGGGGGCAGACCCGGGCGCAGTGGCTACGGAACAGCGCCCGGGATATGTCGCCCGGAAACCCCCGGTCCATTACCTGATCTTCCGCCCATGGCGGGGATGCCCGCCTTACGAGAGAGCACCATGTTCGCAAAGGTTCCTGATCCCATCCCCGCCCGCATGAAGGGCCTCAATCGCGCCGAGATCTGCGACGTGAACTTCCAGGAGTTCGTGCGTGGCTGGGACGGCAGTGCCGGCCGCGTGCCGGGCGATGCCGATCCGGTGCTGGAAGGCAGCGCGCTGGACGCGCGCGGGTTCCGCGATCTGTTCGAATCGCAGCTGATCAGCCGCCACCTGGACCTGATGGCGCGGGTGCTGCGGGTGCAGAACAAGGTGTTCTACACCATCGGCTCCTCCGGCCATGAGGGCAACGCGATGGTGGCGCGACTGACGCGGCACACCGATCCGGCGTTCCTGCATTACCGCTCCGGCGGCTTCATGGCCGAGCGCTTCCGCAAGCTGCCGGACATGGACCCGGTGATGGATTCGGCGCTCTCGTTTGCCGCGTCGAAGGAAGACCCCGCTTCTGGCGGGCGGCACAAGGTGTGGGGCAGCAAGCCGCTCTGGGTGCTGCCACAGACGTCCACCATCGCATCGCACCTGCCCAAGGCCATGGGGACGGCGGTGGCGATCGAGCAGGGCGGGCGCATCGGCCACCAGCTGCCGGTGCCCGATGACAGCATCGTGGTGTGCTCGTTCGGCGATGCCTCCAGCAACCATGCCACCGCGCAGACCACATTCAACGCCGCCGCGTGGACGGCCTACCAGGGCCTGCCGGCGCCGGTGCTGTTCGTGTGTGAAGACAACGGCATCGGCATCTCGGTCAAGACCCCGGACGGCTGGATCGCACGCAACTTCCGCGACCGTCCGGATCTGGATTACTTCTACGCCGACGGCCTGGATCTTGCCGGCGGCTACGGCCAGGTGCAGCAGGCGGTGGAACACTGCCGCCGCACGCGCCGGCCGACGTTCCTGCACCTGCGTACCACGCGGATCATGGGCCACGCCGGTACCGACTTCGAGATCGAATGGCGCAGCCTCCAGGAGCTGTGCGCGGTGGAGGCAACCGATCCGCTGCTGCGCTCGGCCACCATCGCGCTGGAATCGGGGCTGATGTCGAAGGACGAGGTGCTCGCGCTCTACGAGGCGACCCGCGAAAAATGCTTCGCCGCCGCCGAGGACGCCGATCGCAGGCCGCGGCTGGAATCGCTGGAAGAAGTGGTCGCACCGCTGGCCCCGTACACCCCGGCAGCGGTCCAGGCCGAGGCCGGGCGCGCCGACTACGGCGAGCGCCGCCTGCAGGCGTTCGGTGGCGAGGCCAAACTGCCGGAAAACCAGCCGCCCAGGCATCTGGCCATCCAGATCAACCAGGCGTTGCACGACCTGTTCGCCAAGTATCCGGACACCCTGCTGTTCGGCGAAGACGTGGCCCAGAAGGGCGGCGTCTATACGGTGACCAAGGGCCTGCAGAAAACCTTTGGTCCGCGTCGCGTGTTCAACACCCTGCTGGACGAAACCATGATCCTCGGCCTGGCCCAGGGCTACGCCAACATGGGCATGCTGCCGATGCCGGAGATCCAGTACCTGGCCTATTTCCACAACGCCGGCGACCAGATCCGCGGCGAGGCGGCCAGCCTGCAGTTCTTCTCCAACGGCCAGTACCGCAATCCGATGGTGATGCGGATCGCCTCGCTGGGTTACCAGCGTGGGTTCGGCGGACATTTCCACAACGACAACTCGGTCACCGCGCTGCGCGATATCCCCGGCTTGGTGATCGGTTGCCCCAGCCGCGGCGACGATGCGGTGACCATGCTGCGCACGCTGACCGCGCTGGCCAAGGTGGATGGCCGCGTGTGCGCCTTCCTGGAGCCGATTGCGCTGTACATGACCAAGGACCTGCATGAGGCCGGCGACGGCGGCTGGCTGACCGCGTTCCCCGCCCCGGGCGAGGCGATGGAGCTGGGGGAAGAGCGCGTCTACAACCCGGACGCGACCGACTGCGTGATCCTGACCTTCGGCAACGGCGTACCGATGAGCCTGCGTGCCGCGCGCGAGATCGAGGCGAAGCACGGCTGGAAGGTACGGGTGGTGGACCTGCGCTGGCTGCTGCCGCTCAACGAGGAGGCCATCGTGCGCCACGTGGGCGAATGTGCGCGCACGATCGTGGTTGACGAAGGCCGGCGCAGCGCGGGCGTGGGCGAGGGCATCATCACCGCGATCGCCGAAGGCGGCCTCGGTGACCGGCCGCTGCAGCGGGTGGTGGGGGCGGATACGTTCACCCCGCTGGCCGGTGCAGCCTTCCTGGTGATCCCGTCGGAAGCCGACATCGTCCAGGCGGCCCACGCGTTGGCCACGTAGGAGCGCGTCACGCGCTCCTGGGGGTGGGGCCCCTGGTCAGGGCCCCGGTACGTGCCTCAGTACGCGCCTCAGTCGGCGAACTGGACGCGCACTTCGACCCGGCGGTTCGGCGCCAGGCAATCGATCACTTCCTGGCCGCCGCGGCCGTCGCATTCGACTACCGGCTCGATCGCTCCGCGTCCGACGGCGGTGATCCGCTCTTCCGGAACGCCACGGCCGATCAGGTAGTCGCGCACCGCGTTGGCACGCTGGCTGGAGACACGCTGGTTGACCACCGCCGTGCCAAGCCGGTCGCTGTGGCCGATCACGTGCACGATCTCCACCTGGCGTTCGGCCAGCCGGGTGGCGAGCTCGTCCAGGGCGAACTGGCCTTCCCCGCTCAGGTCTTCAATGCTGGATTTGCCAAAGGCAAACATGCCATCCGAGGACAGCCGTTCCAGGAACGTGGACGGCAGCGGCTGCATATCCTGCGTTTCCGGCACCGGTTCCTGTTCCGGCGTGGTGCTGCATGCGCTGGCCAGCAACACGAAACCGGCCGCCGCCAGCGTCAGCCAAGGCTTGATCGTCATAATGCGTGCTCCCCCATTCCATATGTTCTGCATGGACCCCCTCCTGTCCGCCGGAGCATAGCAGCAGCGGGTTGCAGTTTGAGCAGCGCTGGAAAGGTGCGGGAAACGAAGCTGGGAGGCCGGTCACGCTGCGGCTTCAGCGCGCCAGGCCGTCCTCCAGCGCAGCCAACTGGCAGGGGCTGTCGCCTACGGCGAGTTCGGCGTCGTCCAGCTCCAGCGGCAGGACCGCCAGGGCCTCGCCACCGGCGCTGCACACGACCCGGCCGATCTCACGCTCGCCTGACATCACCGCATCGCCCGACGCCGCGGAGGCGGCGCCCTGCAGCCGTACCAGGCCGCGCTTGGCCTGGCCCAGGAAGTGGGTGCGGGCCACGATTTCCTGGCCCGGGTAGCAGCCTTTTTTTACGCTGTAGGCGCGCAGACGCAGCAGCGAAAGCTGCTGGGGCGTCCACTTTTCCACCTGCTCCGGATCAAGGCGCGGCCAGCCGTGGGCCAGGTCGAAGGCGGTCCAGCGGGCGGCGGCTTCCGCGTCGGGGGCGGCCACGGCGGTGCCGAGACGCAGCGTACGGGCACCTGCGGGCGTGCCGAGATCCAGCTCAAGGCCGCTTTCGGTATCGCCGGCAATGACGGCACCCGCAGCCTGCTCCGGCGGCGTGAACGAGGCAGCGGCATGCACCTCCTCCAGCGGGCGCAGGGTGACCTTGGTGCGGAACACGAACCGCTGCAGCTGCGCGGCCAGCGCGGCCGGGTCGGCATCGGGCAGCACCAGCCACAGGCGCTCTGCATCCAGGCGCAGCAGCGCGAACAGCGCCACGATCCTGCCCTTGGGCGTCAGCCACGCGCTCCACTGCCAGTGTCCGTCGGCCAGCCCCTCCACATCGTTGGTGAATTGGGCCTGGGCGAACACGGCGGCATCGCGGCCTTCCATGGCCAGCACGCGGTGGCCGGGCAGGGCGAAAAAGGGAGCGGGAAGTGACGGTGACTTGTCGGACATGGGGGCGGGACTTAGACTTGAACAGGTGAAAGACCCAGCCATCATAGGCGATAGCAACGCCGTGACCGAACAGGACCAGCCCGTGGAACCGGTGCCGGAACCTGAGCGCCCGCGTGAAATTGGCGGTCGGGAGGGGCCAGACCCGACCCGCTACGGGGATTGGGAAAAGAACGGCCGCTGCATTGATTTTTGAGGCGGCACTGTCCGCCACCTGCCACGCGGCGCGCGTTCCGGCGGCCGCCCAGCGAGGATCTGTCCTGCGATGAGTCAGCACCAACGTCCACTGTCCCCCTTCATGCTGGGGCAGACATACCGTTTCCAGATCACTACGGTGATGTCCTTCCTGCACCGCACCAGCGGCGTCGTATTGTCCGTCGGCGCACTGGGCATGGCCTGGTGGCTGCTGGCGGTCGCCCAGGGAGGAGAAGCCTATGCCAAGGTCTCCGCATGCCTGGCCTCGCCGCTGGGCATGATTGCACTGGCCGGGTTCTCGCTGGCGCTGGTGTATCACCTGCTCAACGGCATCCGCCACCTGTTCTGGGACATGGGCTACGGGATGTCGATTCCCGAGCTGTACCGCTCCGGCTATGCCGTGGCTGGCCTGACGGTGGTGCTGACCGCCATCATCTGGTTCTTTGCAATGCGGGGTGGGGCATGAACAACAACAGGGTTGGCGTGGACGAGGGTCCGCGCGAATACCGCACGCCG
>DXCY01000136.1 GCA_019115725.1 Candidatus Luteimonas excrementigallinarum | reverse complement strand
ATGTAGCCGGTATCGCCTTCAGCGCAGCTCACGGTGACCTGCTGGCCATCCTCGATCAGATCCAGCGCGTCGCCGGTGCCGACCACGGCCGGCACGCCCAGTTCGCGGGCGATGATCGCCGCGTGGCAGGTGCGACCGCCACGGTTGGTCACAATCGCGGCCGAGCGCTTCATCACCGGCTCCCAGTCGGGGTCGGTCATGTCGGCCACCAGCACATCGCCGGGCTGGACCTTGTGCATGTCGTCGATGCTGCGGATCACGCGGGCGGTGCCGCTGCCGATGCGCTGGCCGATGGCGCGGCCCTCGGCCAGCACCGTGCCGCGCTCGCCGAGCTGGTAACGCTCCATCTGGGTGGCCTTGGCGCGCGACTTCACCGTCTCCGGGCGCGCCTGCAGGATGTAGATGCGGCCGGTCACGCCGTCCTTGCCCCACTCGATATCCATAGGCCGGCCGTAGTGCTGCTCGATCACCAGCGCCTGGCGGGCCAGCTCGTGCACGTCTTCGTCGGTAATGGAGAACTTCACCCGCAGATCGGCCGGCGTGTCCTCGGTGCGCACGCGCTCACCAGGTACATCCGAATACACCATGCGCATCTGCTTGCTGCCCAGCGAGCGGCGCAGGATGGCCGGCTTGTCCTGACGCAGCGTGGGCTTGTAGACGTAGAACTCGTCCGGGTTCACCGCGCCCTGGACCACCATCTCGCCCAGGCCGTAGCTGGCAGTGACAAACACCACGTCGCGGAAGCCGGATTCGGTGTCCAGGGTAAACAGCACGCCCGAAGCGCCCGAACCCGAGCGCACCATCAGCTGCACGCCGGCAGACAAGGAGACTTCCTCGTGCTTGAAACCATGGTGCACGCGGTAGGCGATCGCGCGGTCGTTGTAGAGGCTGGCGAACACTTCCTTGACCTTGAGCACCACGTCATCGGCGCCAGTCACGTTCAGGAAGGTTTCCTGCTGGCCGGCGAAGCTGGCATCCGGCAGATCTTCGGCGGTTGCCGAGGAGCGCACCGCCACCGCCACGTCGCCACCGCCGTTCTCGGCACTCAGCTTGGCGTAGGCCTCGCGGATATCGCGGTCCAGCTCCGGCTGCAGCGGCGCATCCACCACCCAGCCGCGGATTTCCCGGCCCGCTTCGGTCAGCGCCTGCACGTCTTCCACGTCCAGCGCACCCAGGCGGTCGAAGATCCGCTGGTACAACGTGTTGTGGGCGATGAACGCCTGGAATGCGTCGGCAGTGGTGGCGAACCCGCCCGGTACCGCGACGCCCAGCTGGGACAGGTTGCCGATCATCTCGCCCAGCGAGGAATTCTTGCCGCCGACCTGTGCCAGGTCATTCAGTCGCAGGTCTTGCAGCCAGAGGATGTTGGCGGTCAAAGCGATGCTCCGGGAGGAATTGGAAGGAGAAGGCCGGGGGACATGCCGGCGAAAACCGCGCTATTTTAGCAACCCGACACGCTTTCAGGCCCGTTCATGCCAACAGATTTGTCGCACCTGCCCATCCGGCCGGTTTTTTACGTCTCCGACGGCACCGGAATCACCGCCGAAACCATCGGCCACAGCCTGCTGACCCAGTTTGCCGGGGTGAATTTCCAGAGCGAGCGGATGCCCTTCATCGATACCGAGGCGAAGGCGCACCAGGCGGTGGCGGACATCATCGAAGCCGGCGAAACCCACGGTACACGGCCGATCGTGGTGAATTCCTGCGTCAATCCGGAGCTGAACGAGATCCTCGGCGGCAGCGGCGCGCTGATGCTGGATGTGTTCGCGCCGTTCATCCAGCCGCTGGAGGAAACGCTGGGCACCAAGCGCGAGCTCAAGGTGGGCCAGGCCCACGGCATGGTGGATTTCGACACCTATCACCGCCGCATCAACGCAATGAACTTCGCCCTCAGCCACGACGACGGCATGTCGGTGAACTACGACGAGGCCGAGGTGATCCTGGTCGCGGTCTCACGCGCGGGCAAGACGCCCACCTGCATCTACCTCGCACTGCACTACGGGATCCGCGCGGCCAACTACCCGCTGACCGAGGAAGACCTGGAGCAGGACCGCCTGCCGGCGCGGCTGCGCAAGCACCGGCGCAAGCTGTTCGGGCTCACCATTGATCCCCAGCGCCTGCACCAGGTGCGCCAGGAGCGGCGGCCGAATTCCCGCTACGCGCAGCTGGAAACCTGCAAGCGCGAAGTGGCCGCGGCCGAGACCATGCTGCGCATGGAACGCATCCCCACGCTGAGCACCACCCACGCCTCGATCGAGGAGATTTCCAGCCGGATCCTGGCCCATCTGGACATCCACCGGGAAAAGTTCTGAGCGTGTAGCATCGTTGGCATGTCACACGTTGCCACCCGCGCCAGGCGTCTTCCCGGGCTCAGCCGATTGAGCTGGCTGATGGCCCTGTATGCGGAAAACCACGCCCTGATCACCCGACTGTTCGAGCCGGTGGACCTGCTGCCGGGCAGCTACGTGTCACGGGCCGGCGACGGCCTTGATCTGCATCTGGATGTGATCGAGCGGCACCGCTACACCACCGAGCTTCGCCTGAGCTATGCGCTGTGCGATCCGATCACGGGCCAGCCCGATCCATCCGCCTACCTGCGCCTCTACCACGACGCCCGCCAGGTGGAAGCCACCCACTGCTATCTCGGCCGGCGCTGGCAGGACGTGATCGGCATGCATCCGGCGCCCGCCCGTCTGGTGGGCCACCGGATGCACATGAACACCTTCCTCGGCAAATGGCTGCACTACCTGGCCGAACGCGGCCACGGCGTCGCCACCCTGGAGCGAACCCTCCCGTAGAAGGGGGGCCGAATGGACGCGTAGGCGGGTATGCCTGTCAGCGTTCGGGAACGGTCCACAGATAAATCATGCTGCCGTCCACCTCGCGGCGCAGCTCCGGCTCCCATTCGTTGGCCATGTCGAACGAGTGACTGACGATCCGGGTGCCGGGACGCAGCTCGCTCAGCAGCTTGGGCCGCAGCTTCACGTTCAGGCTCTGCAGCAGATACAGGGTCACCACCGTGGCCTCGCTGATGTTGGCTTCGAACAGATCGCCTTCAATAAAGGTCACCTTGTCCGTAACTCCGGCTTCCTCGGCGTTGGCATTGGCCTCCATGATCCGCACCGGGTTGATATCGATCCCCACTGCACGGATGCCGAACTGCCTGGCCGCAGCCACCGGAATGCGACCGTCGCCGGAGCCCAGGTCGTAGAGCACGTCGTCCGGGCCCACCCCGGCCATTTCCAGCATGGCATCCACCACCGCCTCGGGCGTAGGCACGTAGATCACGTCCGGGCTGCGGGCCGGGGGAGGGGCGATGTCTTCATACGGCGATTCCGGGCCGGTCGCGGCCGCCACCGGATCCAGGGTGCCCATTTCCTGCTGCCCGGTTGCCTCCATGGCCGGCATGCGGGTCTCGGTCACATCGTCCGAGCAGGCGGACAGCAGCGATGCCAGCAGCAGGCAGGCAAGGGGTTGGATGGCTTTCATTCGCGGCTCTCCTGTTCGGATGGGTCAGGTGGGTCCAGTGGTTCGGATGGTCTCAGATACAGCAGCAGTACGCCGCCGGCCAGCAGCACCGCCACGCCCACCAGCGCACCGGCGCCGGTGTAGGCCAGGCTGGAGTAGAGCAGGTACGCGCAGGTCAGGCAGAACACCAGTGGCAGCAGCGGATACAGCGGCACCTGGAACGGGCGCGCAATCTCCGGCGACCGGCGACGCAGCACGAACAGGCTGATTCCCACCAGCAGGAAGAACAGCCAGAACACCGGCGCGGTGTATTCCACCGCCATGCGGAAACCGTCCGCCGCCCAGGCACCCAGCGCCACCAGCAGCAGCGCCAGCCCGCCCTGCACCAGCATGGCGGTGCGGGGCGATCCGCTGCGCTCGTCCCACCGGCCGATGAACGCCAGCGCCGGAAAATCGCGACCCACCGCATATACGCTGCGCGCCCCGGTGATCATGGTGGCGTTGGCCGAGGTGAGGGCCGCGGCCACCACGATCCCGCTCATCAGCAGCGCGCCGCGCTCGCCGAATACATGGGCCATCAGGTCCGCCGCCACGGCCTCGGAACCGGCCATGCCGCCCATACCCAGCACCCGCAGGTAGGCCAGGTTGATCAACAGATAGAGCAGGGAGATCACCACCAGGCTCAGTACCAGGATCCGCGGCATCCAGCGGCTGGGCTCGCGCACTTCCGCGGTGATGTAGACGGCTTCGTTCCAGCCACCGAAGGTGAGCAGTACGAACACCAGAATCAGGCCCATCGCACTGTCGCCGCCCGCCGGTGCAGCAACCGTGGTGTCACCCGGTGCCAGCAGCAGGCCGGCGATGATGATCAGGATCACGCCTCCGATTTCCAGCACGGTCAGCCACAGCTGCGCGGCCGCTCCCTGGCGGATGCCCAGCCAGTTGATCAACGTCAGTACCACCACGGACAGCGCAGCATAGAACGCTGCCGAAGCCGCCCCCAGGCTGAACACCTGGGACATGTAATCGCCCACCACAAAGGCCAGCAGCGCGATCGATCCGGTCTGGATCACCGCCAGCCGCGCCCATCCATAAAGGAATGCGAGTCGCGGACCATAGGCCCGTCGGAGATAGCTGTAGTCGCCGCCGGCTTCGGGATAGGTACTGGCCAGCTCGGCGTAGCAGAGTGCGCCAACGATCGAGAGCAGGCCGCCCACCAGCCATGCGCCCAGCATCACCGCCTCGCTGCCGGACGCGCCGGCCACCAGCGAAGGCATGCGGAAGATCCCGGCGCCCACCACGATGCCAATCGTGATCGCAACCGCATGGCGTGGGCGCAGCACCGGACGGGGCAGGGCGCCAGCCATCGGGCCGGGCCGCTGTCGTTTCAGATCCATGGAGCTCCTTGCAACAGCCGGGAGTTCGGATTGCGTAGCGCACCGATGGTACCGGCACGTGCACAGCACAGGGCGCCGGCGGAAAGGCAGACAACAAAAAGGCCCGCCGAAGCGAGCCTTTTTGCTTGAAGAAGTGGCGTCCCCACGGGGATTCGAACCCCGGTCGCAACCGTGAAAGGGTTGTGTCCTAGGCCTCTAGACGATGGGGACGCTGATGCTGTCACGATACCCGACCGGCCTGTGGGCGGGTACCCTTTGAATATTTGGTGGAGCCAGGCGGGATCGAACCGCCGACCTCCTGCATGCCATGCAGGCGCTCTCCCAGCTGAGCTATGGCCCCACGTCCTGTGGAGCCGGAAATTGTAATGGCGCTTTTCACAAAGCGCAACACCCTGACACCCGAAATTCTGTTTCGCTTCGAAAACCGCAGCGTGGCAAGGCCCATGTCATGCATCTTCAGACGACAGCGCCAGCGCGACGACCCCTTCGAAGCGGTCCAGCTCGCTTTCTTCCGTCAGGGCGCGTGAGTAGGTATCGGGATCGTCCAGCACGTTGACCAGCACTACCATGCCCCGACCATCATCGCCTTCCACTACCAGCGCCTCATAGATGCAGGCCCCGGTCCAGGAGCGCCAGCACCGCAGCGTGTTGTCCTGCAGGGACACCGCCCATCGATCATCCATGTCGCGCGGCCAGACACCTTCGCGCAGCCGCGCAAGCTCGGGGGCCGTGAAGGCATGGCTGCCGCGGATGGGCCAGCACGGCCCGGACATGGGGAGATAACGAGTGCAATCAGTCATGGCAGCGCGGCGATCCGAAGGGGGAGGGCAGAGTGCCCGACACGGGAGTCACAAACTGAGACGGGATCGACGCGCCCGGTTCACAACCCGTACACGCACCCCAATCCCAGCTGAAGAAGATCCCGGGAGCCTTCCGGAAACGCAGTTATATTCGGGATTCCCCCGGAAAAACAGGAGTATCGACATGACCCCGATCAAACAACACCAGCCGACAGCACGCATGCTCGGTCTGGCTGCCGTCGTTGCACTGGGCCTTGCCAGCTGCGCGACCTACGACGATGACTTTGCGCGCGTGAACTCGCGCCTCGACCAGCTCGATACGCGCGTGCAGGGCGCGGCCCAGAGCGCTGAAGCCGCGAATCAGTCCGCACAGCAGGCCAATCAGCGACTGGACCAGGTGGAAAGCCGCATCCAGCAGCTGGAAACAGCACCGACCCGCACGCCGCGCGGCTAGTCGTAAGACACAACCGTTGGGCCGGGACCGGTGACCTGAGCAGGTTGCCGGCTCCCGCGCTTGCTTCAACCGCTTCAAGCAACCATTCCGTCCTTATATGCATACATCCATGACCCGGACCGTTTGTACCGCGCTGCTGTGGGCGTTCGCCCTGGCGGGTACCGGCGTGGCCGGCGTTGGCAACGCCGTCGCCCAATCCTCACCTGCGTTCGACCAGCTCCCGCCCAGCCAGGAAGTCTCGGACACGGTGATCGATCTCGCGGGCTGGGTGGTGGCAACCAATGACAGCCAGGGCTACCCGTTCGCGATCATGGACAAGGCCGCAGCGCAGATCCTGATCTTCGGCCCCGACGGCCGGCTCCGCGGCGCAGCACCCGGGCTGTTCGGATCGGCAGTGGGCGATCACACGGCTCCCGGCATCGCCGGCCTCGCACTCCGCGAAATTCCCGGTCGGGATCGCACCACGCCGGCGGGCCGGTTCGTAGGCGGCTACGGCCCATCGATCGACGCGGGGCGCGTGCTCTGGGTGGACTACGACTCCGCAGTCTCCATCCACCCCACGGCCACCGGCGTCCCGGCAGAGAAGCGCGCCGAGCGCCTTGCGTCGCCGTCGCCGGACGACAACCGGGTCACCCACGGCTGCATCAACGTCGAACCGGGTTTCTACGACCTGGTCGTGCGGCCGGCGTTCGAAAAGGGCGGTGTGTTCTACATCCTGCCGGACTCGGACTCGCTGGCGGACACCTTTCCGGAGTTTGCGGAAAGCCGCGGGTAATTCACCGCTGGGACCGCCCGGGCGGGGCTACTCGAACGCAGGCGGAAGATCCGCTGGGTAGAGCTTTCATCCGCTTTGACCTGGCGTGGAGGTAGTCACTGAAGTGGATACCGGACCCATTGCCCAGAGGAACTTTGCGTGGACCGCCTTCCATCAGCCGTTGCCACTCATGCTTGATTGACACGGTGAGGGCCAGCCAGCGCAGGTCATCGTGGTTGAAGGCGTGGCCTTGGGGACTGACAAGGGTATTGTTCCGGAATTCGTAACCGGCCCACGCGCCAGTAAGCTTCATGTCGTGCATTGGTGTTGCTCCTGTGGATGTGGTGACAAGGGGCGGAACGACTGTCAGCCGCGGAGAAGATAGCCAGCTTTAAGTGATTGATTCATAAGACATGAGAGGGCAGGGATGAATCTAGGGTCCGCGTGGTCGGAAGCGGTCGAGTTTAGGCCGGTCCCGTTGAGCTCGGACAGTTCCGGACTACGCCAGATATTCTGCGGAAGACTAGGTGCCAGGCCGATAGCTGGCCGGTCAACTTGGAGCCCCGCCTGTCGCGACACCACCGCAGCTATTGGTCTGTCTGGCGCGTCCACACGATAGTGCCACGCGCCTGGCCATTTTCCCCCAAGCTGAGGGCGATCCACGGGAAGCGCCGGACCGGGCGGGTTGGTCTGGCTCGGTAAAGGTCTGGGTCGATCTGGCCTAGAAGAATGCGGCAACCGTCGGCGTAGCTCCGAGTGAGGACCCGAAATACCACGCCTGAGACAAGTTGATGTCCGGCTTGGTGCTGCGTCACCCAGCGTCGGAATTCTCTTCTCTCCGCAGAGTCACTCCTGGGCACGGGCTGCCTTCCGATCCCGTCAGCCAAGCCACCCAGTGCCATTAGAGTGACCCCGCCAAGCACCTCTGTGTGTAGGTAAGCGTCTCCACCTGCCCGAGAGGGCTTCAACCGAAAGACGCCCAATCGGATCCCCTCAGCTGCGCCCGCTGCCGGCCCGGCCGGCCCGGCCGGCCGCTCAGCGCCAAACGCTCGGAGTTCCTTGTCGGATAGGCAGCCAAGGCCGGGCATCTGGACGGCTCGGCGGGAAACGGACTCCAAGGCTCCCAGCCAGGACCGCGGCAATTTCGCTACGGTCGCACGGGCCTGCTCGAGCCCGCTGTTGTGAGCAATCAGGGCATCGGATCGAAGGGCGGTTCGCTCTGCGACGACGCTATCCACCACCAGATCATCATGAAACACCAGATCAGCCCAAGGAGGACACGTGAGGATCTCCAACGCGGCTGGGCCGCGCGGATCCCATTGGCCGGGATTGAACAGCCATCGTGTCCTTTTTCCATGCCGTGACCAGGACCGGTATTCACCGAGCCGCTGTTGGCGGCATGACGTCGTCGATTCGTCACCGGCGATGGCACGTGTGAAGCTGAAGTGGTCGTGACCGCAGGTGCACTGGAGCAGTCTCAAACCTTGGTTGAAGCCATCGAGCAATGGCTTTCCGCATCGATGACACCCGTCGAGGAGTCTCACCCGGTGCCACGGGCAGATTGCGAGGCCTGGCAATTGGAACAGAGCGCTGTGATACCCGTACAGGGCGCAAACAGGACATTGCCGCATCTTGTGCGTCAGTGATTCCCACACGGGTTCGGAGCCATATGGCCACCAATTTTCCAGCTTCCAATCTTTGACGAACACTCCACTGAACGCCTGCATTTGGGCGACCATTCGATGTTGATCGCCGGATCGAAGCAACTTTCCAAGAATGTCACTCTTACGGCGGATAGTCAGGCCAAAGCACGTCCGGATATCACCACTTTGCATATGATTGAGGCGTGCCATGCGAATCACGACACCCAGCAAGGAGCAACCTTCGTAAGCACTCCAGTCCTGTCCAACGAGTTTCGGACGCAGGGCGTCAAGCGCACTTTGCATGTCGTTCATCA
>DXCY01000135.1 GCA_019115725.1 Candidatus Luteimonas excrementigallinarum | reverse complement strand
AGGCGCCACATTCCCGGCCGCTCATCGGCAAGCGCGGTCAGGGAAAAGGCAATGCACAGCGGCAAGGGCAGCAGGCGGAGGGCTGGGCGCACGCAGGAAGTTCCGGTCAGTCCTAAAGCGGTCGCCAGCATGCCGCATCCCTTGTAAAGCGGCAATGCAATGCCATGTCAGGCATCATCGGGCCCATGGAAAAAACGATGAACGACAAGCCAAACGACCGAACCGAGGCTGAATGGCGCGATCTGCTGAGCGATGAGCAGTACGCCGTCTGCCGCTGTTCCGCCACCGAGCCACCCTTCACCGGCAAGTACTGGGATCACGCGGAAACAGGGGCTTACCTGTGCGTGGCCTGCCGCGCTCCGCTGTTCGATTCCGACGCCAAGTACGAGTCCGGCAGCGGCTGGCCCAGCTTCCACGCGCCGGTCGCCCTGGAGGCGGTCAGCGAGCAGGAGGATCTCAGCCACGGCATGCGCCGGGTGGAGGTGAAGTGCGCCGGCTGCGAGTCACACCTGGGCCACGTGTTTCCGGACGGGCCGCCGCCCACCGGGCTGCGTTACTGCATCAATTCCGCCGCGCTGGATTTCGAGCCCTTTTCGCAGGGCGACTGACCCGCGGGCGCTCAGCCCGCTGACGCGTCCGGGCCGCTGCCCAGCAGGGCCCGGGCGTGGGCCAGGCATCCTTCCTGCAGTGCACGCAGGTCATAACCGCCTTCCAGGGTCGATACCATGCGCCCGGCGGCGTGGCGCTGCGCGATCGCCAGCAGTTCGGCGGTCAGCCAGCCGAAGTCCTCGCCGTCCAGCTGCAGCTGGGCGAGCGGGTCGCGCCAGTGGGCATCAAAGCCCGCCGATACCAGCAGCAGCTGCGGCCTGAAGCCATCCAGCTCGGGCAGCAGCCGCTCAGTCCAGGCGTCGCGGAAGGCCCGGCTGCCGGTGCCGGCAGCCAGCGGCACGTTGATCAGGTTGCCCACGCCCCGTTCGCGGCGCTGGCCGGTATCCGGATACAGCGCTTCCTGGTGGGTGCTCAGGTACATCAGCCGCGGCTCGGATTCGAAAATGGCCTGGGTGCCGTTGCCGTGGTGGACGTCGAAATCGATCACCGCCACCCGGGTCAGACTGTGCTGCTCGAGCGCGTGCGCGGCGGCCACCGCCACGTTGTTGAACAGGCAGAAGCCCATGGATTCGCCGCCGGTGGCGTGGTGTCCGGGCGGGCGTACGGCGCAGAAGGCCACCGGCACTTCGCCGCTCATGACCGCGTCCACCGCCGCGATGCCCGAGCCGGCCGCCCGCAGTGCCGCCTCGGCCGAAGCCGGTGACAGCATGGTGTCCGGATCCAGACGCATGACCCCGGTCACCTCGGTTTCCAGCACGGCCTGCAGCAGGGATTCCGAATGCACCCGCAGCAGCTGCCCGCGGGTGGCGGAGGGGGCTTGCTGCCAGTCGATGCCGGGCAGGCCGTCGCGCAGCGCCTGGATCACGGCGCCCAACCGTTCCGGGCGTTCGGGGTGTCCTTCGCCGGTGTCATGGGCAATGCAGGCGGGGTGGGTATAGACCCGCAGGCTCACGGCTTGCGCCGGTCGTGATCCCACAGCACTTCGCCGTGCCCGTCAGCGCGGGCCAGCACCCTTGACAGCACGAACAGCAGATCGGAAAGACGGTTGAGGTAGTGGATCGCCTCGGCCCGGACCGGCTCCAGGCGGGCCAGCGTGACCGCTTCGCGCTCGGCCCGGCGGACCACGGTGCGGGCGACATGGCAGCGTGCTGCCGCCTCGCCGCCGCCCGGGAGGATGAATTCCTTCAGCGCGGGCAGCTGCTGGTTGAAGTGGTCCAGGCGGGCTTCCAGGTGCGCGATGTCGGCCTCGTGGATGGCCGCATGGCCGGGAATGCACAGCTCCCCGCCGAGGTCGAACAGCTGGTGCTGCACCCGGGTGAGCACCTCGCGGACCTCTTCCGGCAGCTCGCAGGCCTGGACCAGGCCGATGCAGGAGTTGGCCTCGTCCACCGTACCGTAGGCGTTGACCCGGGCCGAATCCTTGGCCACCCGGCTGCCATCGCCCAGCCCGGTGGTGCCGTCGTCACCGGTACGGGTGTAGATCTTCGAGAGCCGATTGCCCACCGGCGGCGGCCGTCAGGCGGTCTGGGCGCGCAGCGCCGGGACCCGGTGCCGCAGCAGTTCGAACCCGCCGAACAGCACCGCCGACCAGAACAGCGTGCCCAGCAGGGACCAGTGGAAGAACGGGATGGCCGCGGCGTAGCACGGCGCCAGCCCGGCCTGGCAGGCGACGTTGGCCGATGCCGGGCCGGTGCCCAGCCAGACCATGAAGTTGGTGACCGCGAAGAACAGCACCGAGCCGGCCACCGAGCCGCCCAGCACGCGCGCGCTGCTGACCCTGCCGCGCAGGCCGAAGCCGAGCACGCTGCACAGCAGGATGCAGCCGTAGACCGACAGCGCGACCGGGCTGGTCATGTGCTGCAGGTAGATGCCGCCGTGGGTGGCGGCCAAAGCGAGGTCGGAGATCAGCATTGCCGCCAGCGGCACCAGCACCGCCCAGCGGCGATTGGCGAAGTACGCCCCGGCAAACAGCGCGATGGCCATCACCGGGGAGAAATTCGGCGGCTGCGGCAGCAGGCGGGTCAGCGCGGCGGCCACGATCAGGCCCGTCAACAGCAGGGGGCCAAGGGCAAGACGGGGAGCTTGATCGGAACTGTTCATCGGCTGGTCGCGGAGCTTTGGGATGGAAGGAGATAGCATAGCGCAATGCAGCCACCCAGCTCCCATTTCCCCACTTCCCGTACCGATGGGCCGACGCATGACGTGGTGATCATCGGCGGCGGCCTTGTCGGTGCCAGCCTGGCGATCGCGCTTGACCGGCTGGGCATGGATGTCGCCCAGGTCGAGGCCTCGCCCGCAGGCTCCCTGCCGCCGGTGTTCGACCAGCGCAACCTGAGCTTCGCCGACGCCACGGTCAATGCCCTCAGCGCGTTGGGGGTGATGCAGGAACTGCTTCTGCCGCCGGCGCCGATCCGGCGCATCCACGTGAGCCGCGCCGGCGACTTCGGCCGGGTCTGCATGGCGGCGTCCGATTATGGACGGGAGGCGTTCGGCCAGGTGGTGGTGGCCAGCGATTTCGGCCAGGCGCTGGAAACGCGCCTGGCCCAGCTGCAGGGCATGACCCGTTACCGGCCTGCGCGATTCGTGGGCTGCAGCGTGGATGGCGATCTCTGCCGGGTGCGGATTGCCCAGGACGGCGAAGAGCGCACCGTACAGGCGCGCCTGCTGGTGGGCGCCGACGGCAGCGCCAGCGGCGTGCGCGCCGCGCTCGGGATCGACGCCGATGAGCGTGATTACGACCAGACCCTGC
This sequence comes from Candidatus Luteimonas excrementigallinarum, assembly GCA_019115725.1. Taxonomy (GTDB): domain Bacteria; phylum Pseudomonadota; class Gammaproteobacteria; order Xanthomonadales; family Xanthomonadaceae; genus Luteimonas; species Luteimonas excrementigallinarum. Next base: position 9,315 of record DXCY01000135.1, on the reverse strand, counting down.
TGGTAGCGCGCGTGCGCGCGTCCAGGGCGCCCGACGGTACCGCCTGGGAGCGCTTCACCGCGCACGGGCCGACCGCGGTACTGCCGCGTGGTGACGGTCATTACGGTGTGGTGCACGGCGTGGCCCGCAGCCAGGCCGAAGCCGCGATGGGCTGGGACGACGCCACCTACCTGGCGCATATCCAGGCAGCGTTCGGCTGGCGTGCCGGCCGGTTCCTGTCCGCGGGGCCGCGCAGCGCCTATCCGATGGTGCGGGTGGTGGCGCAGCGCACCGTGGCGGCCCGGGCGGTACTGGTGGGCAACGCCGCGCAGAGCATGCATCCGGTTGGGGCCCAGGGGTTCAACCTGGGTCTGCGCGATGCGTTGACCCTGGCTGAGCTGCTGGCCGAACAGCGCGATGACCCCGGCAGCGAACAGTTGCTTGCCAGCTATGCACAGCGTCGCCGCGAGGATCGCGAGCGCACGCTGGAATTCTCCGACGGCCTGGCCCGGGTAACCGCGAACGATGCGCCGCTGCTGCGTCCGCTGCGCGCGCTGGGCATGCTGGCTGTCGATCGCCTGCCCGCACTGCAGGCCCGGGTGGCCGGTGGTGCCATGGGCTACCGCGGGCAGGTGCCCGCGCTGTGCAGGAGGACGCCGGCATGAGCCGGAGGACGCGCAGCGATGCGGTGGTGGTGGGCGGCGGCGTGGTGGGCGCGGCCTGCGCGCTGGCCCTGGCCCGGGAAGGGCTCCGGGTGGAACTGGTGGAAGCCGCGCCGGCCCGGCCATGGAGCCCGGAGCAGCCCGACCTGCGGGTGTTCGCGCTGGCCGCGGACAACGTGGCACTGCTTGATTCGATCGGGGCCTGGCAGGCGATCCGTGCGGCCCGGGCCCATCCCTACCGGCGGATGCGGGTCTGGGATGCGGGTGGCGGCGAGGAGCTGGTGTTCGATGGCGATGCCTTCGGACGTGAATCGCTGGGCTGGATCGTGGAGAACGGACTGCTGGTGAACCAGCTCCGCGCAGCGGTGGCAGCGGCCGGCGTTGAGCTGCACTGTCCGGCCCGGGTGCTGGCGTTCGAACAGGACAAGGATGGCGCGCGGCTGGAGCTGGACGATGGCCGGCAGCTGGCGACGCGGGTGGTGATTGCCGCGGACGGAGCGGAATCGAGCCTGCGGCGCATGGCCGGAATCGGTACCCGCGGCCGCGATTACGCGCAGCGCGGCGTGGTCGGCTACGTGGACACCGGGCTGGCGCACGAGGACACCGCCTGGCAGCGCTTCCTGCCCGGCGGGCCGCTGGCCTTCCTGCCGTGTATGGACGGCAGCTGTTCGATCGTCTGGTCGCTGCCGGAGACGGAGGCGGTGCGGGTGCTGGAACTGGATGACGGGCGTTTCGGGGAAGAACTCACCCGCGCCTTTGCCGGGCGCCTGGGCCGGGTGCAGCCGCGCTCGCCGAGGGCAGCCTTCCCGCTGCGCCTGCGCCTGGCCGATGCGGCGCAGCAGGGGCGCCTGCTGCTGCTGGGCGATGCCGCGCACGTGGTCCATCCGCTGGCGGGCCAGGGCGTGAACATGGGCCTGCGCGATGTATCCGGCCTGCTTGCCCTGGTGCAACAGGCGGGAGAACACTGGGATTCCCCGCATCGGCTGCGGCGCTGGGCGCGGCGGCGCAAGAGTGAGAACGCCGTGGCCGCGTGTTCGTTCGACGGCATCGATCGGGTGTTTTCCAACGATGCCCTGCTGCCCACGCTGATGCGTGGGCAGCTGTTCAGCGCAGCCGCCAGGATGGGGCCGGTGGCGCATGGGCTCTGGCGCCGCGCCGCGGGCCTCTGAGCCGCGTTCCGTCGGCGCGGTTCAGCGCCGCCAGCCGTCCAGCTCGTCCCGGCTCAGACGCCCGTCCGCGTCCCGGTCCACGCCGTCGAATTCGGCGTGCAGCGTGGCGTTGGCCTGGGCTTCGCTGCGGCTGACGTGCCCATCGCCATCGGTATCCAGGGTGTCGAAGTCGACGCTGTAATCACCCACCACCGAACTCGGCGGATGCTCATGCAGGGTCACATCGCGGCCGTGCTCGTCCTGGAGCATGCGGCTGGTGGTGTCCGACTGTGCGGGGGGCGTGGCTGGAGGCGGCTGTGTTTCGTCCCACGGCGGGGCGGCCTCCACCGGATCGGTGGGCGGCACCATGTCGGGCGGCGTCGTATCCACCGGGGTGACCGGATCCACGGGCGGTTCCGCCACTGCCGGCTGGGCCAGCGCGGCCAATGGCAGGGCCAATGCCGCCAGGATCGCGATCCGGAGGCGGCGGATATCGTGGCAGGGCTTCATCGGAAATCTCCGGTATGGGTGGCCGGGGCCGTCGGCACGGCGTGGAGCCGCTCGGGCGCCGGTGCGTCCATGCTGGAGAACAGGGGATGAAATCCGGTTGAAATCAACGCCAGGCCGGCGTTCCCATTCAGCGCGCAGTGGCGAAAACGGTGATCTCTTCGCGATCGTGATACAGCTGCCGCGCGCGGATGTGCACGGGGCGGCCGGCGGCTTCCCTGAACAGGTCCAGGCACAGCTGCACTTCCTGCCAGCGCTTTTTCATCGGCAGCTTGAGGTTGAACACGGCGTGGCGGCACCACTCGTTACGGAACCAGTCGCCCATCCGCCCGGCGACTTTGCGCGGCTGGTCCACCATGTCGCAGACCAGCCAGTCCAGCGTGCGGTCCGGCGCCCAGTGGAAGCCATCTTCGCGCAGGTGCCGGACCAGGCCGGTATCCAGCAGGGCCGGCTGCATCGGGCCGTTGTCGATGGCGGTGACGTGCAGGTGGCGGCGGGTCAGCACCCAGGTCCATCCGCCGGGCGCCGCGCCCAGGTCGGCGGCGCGCATGCCGGGCTGGATCCACTTGTCCCGCTCGCGCTCATCCAGCAGCGAAACCAGCGCCTCCTCCAGCTTCAGCGCCGAGCGTGACGGCGCATCGGCGTGTACGCGCAGGCGCGGGATCCCCAGGGGCCAGGGCGCACTGTCGGTGCGGTCCGCGCGGGCCAGCAGCAGATGATCGCCGGCCACCAGGAATACGTGCAGCCGCGGCAGGCGCGGCTCGTCGCGTTCGGAGAGGAAGCCGCGCTTGCGCAGCGCCGGGCGCAGGGCGTTGCCAAAGCTGCGGGCCAGCGCTGACAGCGGCCGGCCGTCATCGGAATCGGGGTGTTCCACCCACAGGTCGCCGTAGCGGCCCAGGCCTTCCAGCGCCTGCAGGACCGGCGTGATCCGGTCGCGTGCGTCGATCTGCGCCAGTTCGGCGATCAGCTCCAGCTTCTGGCGGGCGAACACCAGCCGTTGCCAGGGCAGGGCGGCGGACAGGCCGGAGCTCTCCTCAGCGGCGTGGAAGAGGACGTAGCCGTCGCCACGGGTGGCGCGGGCATAGCCGGGATAGCCGGCCAGCGCCGCGCGCTCACCAAGTTCCGCCGCCAGTTCGGGCTCGAAGCCGGCGCGGCAATAACACAGCAATGTTGCGGACATGATGGGTAGCCCCGGCGATTCAGTAGCGCGCGCCGTCGCCGCTGCCATAGGCGGCCAGCACGGTGCGGGCGTCCTGGCGCAGCAGGTCGCGGACCACGACGATGTCGCGGCGTTCCAGCTCGCCCACCCAGTCGGTGGGCAGGGGGCCTTCGTCGAACTCGGTCAGCTCTTCGACATCGCTGGAGCGTGCGCCGATCAGCAGCCGGTCGATGCCGGCCCAGACCGTGGCGCCATAACACTGGCAGCAGGGCTGGGCCGAGGTGGCCAGCACATAGGGGCCCACCGGCTGGTCGTTGGCATCGCGGTTCAGGCGTGGACGCCCGAGGTGTCGCTGGGCCAGCATGTAGGCCATCATTTCGGCGTGGGCCACGGAGCATCCCTGGGGCATGACCCGGTTGACCGCGGCGGCCACCACCCGGTCGTCCGGGCCGAACACCACCGCGCCGAACGGCCCGCCGGTACCGGCGTCCACGTTGCGGCGGGACAGCGCGATGGCCAGCGCCACCTTGGCTTCATCGCCCGCAACCGCACCGACTCCGGCCACGGCCTCGCTGATCCAGTCGGGCAGGGTGAGTTCGACCTGCGCGGGCAGGGGGGCGGTGGACGTCATCCTTGCTGCTCCAGCGGCACGATGGAAGGGGAGACCGCCTCGCAGCGGTTGCTGACGCAGCTGCAGGCCTGGATCTCGCGGAAGCCGCACACCGATGCCATGCCGCTGTCGGCACACTCGGCCATCACCGCTTCCGGATCCGGTTCAGCCGCGGTGTTCACGCAGGCCGGGAAATAACCGCAGCAGTTGCCGACGTTCTTGACCTCGCAGTCGCTGTCGACCCGGCAGCTGTCATCCAGCCGGGGCAGGCTGCCCGCCGTGGGCGCGGAAGCTGCCTCCTGCGGAGCGCCATCGCCGGTGGCGGGTGCCGCGCAGGCGCCAAGCATCAGCGCCAGCAGGGTGGTGGACAGCAGCAGGAACAGGCGATGGCGCATGTGTCTCTCCGTCTCAGGCCCGGTTGGCCCAGGTGTCGCGCAGGGTCACGCTGCGGTTGAACACCGGGGCATCGGGGCGGTGGTCGTTGCGGTCGGCCACGAAATAGCCCTGGCGCTCGAACTGGAAACTGTCCTCGGGGCTGGCCGTGGCCGCGGCCGGTTCCACCCAGCCCTGCACGCTGCGGCGTGAGTCGGGGTTGATGTGGTCGCGGTAGGTCTTGCCTTCGGACTCGTCATCCGGGGCCGGCACCAGGAACAGCCGGTCATACAGACGGATCTCGGCAGGAACGGCCCGGGCGGCGCAGACCCAGTGGATGGTGCCCTTGACCTTGCGGTTGGCGCCTTCCATGCCGGGGCGCGACTCCGGGTCCAGGGTGCCACGCAACTCGACCACCTGGCCGTCCGCGTCCTTGATCACCTCGTCACAGCGCACGATCCCGGCGCCGCGCAGGCGCACTTCACCGCCCGGCACCAGCCGGCGCCAGCCCTTGGGCGGCACTTCGGCGAAATCACCCTGTTCGATCCACACCTCGCGCGAGAACGGCACCTCGCGGCTGCCGAACGATTCGTCCTTGGGGTGGTTGGCGAAGGTCAGCGTTTCCGCGTGTCCCTCGGGCAGGTTGGTCAGCACCAGCTTGAGCGGCTCGATGACCGCCATCCGCCGCGGCGCGCGTGCATCCAGGTCGTCGCGCAGGGCGCCTTCCAGCACCGAAAAATCGATCACCGAGTTCTGCTTGCTGACCCCCAGCCGCTCCACGAACAGGCGCAGTGCCGACGGCGTGTAGCCGCGCCGGCGCAGGCCCTGCAGCGAGTACATGCGCGGGTCGTCCCAGCCGTCCACCAGGCCCTCGGCCACGATCTGGGTGAGCTTGCGCTTGCTCATCACCGTGTAGTTGATGTTGAGCCGGGAGAATTCGATCTGGCGCGGCTTGGCGGCCTCGATCGGCAGGCCCTTGTCCTTCAGCGGCGCCAGCAGCTCCGGGTGGCCGGCCAGGTCCACCTTGTCCACGCACCAGTCGTACAGCGGGCGGTGGTCCTCGAATTCCAGCGTGCACAGCGAATGGGTGATGCCCTCCACCGCGTCGCCCAGGGCATGGGCGATGTCGTACATGGGGTAGATCGGCCACTCGTCGCCGGTGTTCTGGTGCGGCACGTGCTTGATCCGGTACAGGGCCGGGTCGCGCATGTTCATGTTGCCGCTGGCCATGTCGATCTTTGCCCGCAGGGTGCGGGTGCCGTCCGGGAACTCGCCCGCGCGCATGCGCCGGAACAGGTCCAGGCTTTCCTCCGCCGGGCGGTCGCGCCAGGGCGAATTGCGGCCCGGCTCGGTCAGGGTGCCGCGGTATTCGCGCACCTGTTCCGGGGTCAGGTCGCACACGTAGGCGTCGCCCTGTTTGATCAGCTTCTCAGCGGCCAGGTAGAACACGCCGAAATAGTCCGACGCGTGGCGCAGACTGGCCCATTCAAAGCCCAGCCAGCGCACATCGTCCTGGATCGCGCGCACGAATTCCGGGTGTTCCTTCTCCGGATTGGTGTCGTCAAAGCGCAGGTTGCAGGTGCCGGCAAACTCCTCGGCGATGCCGAAGTCCAGGCAGATCGCCTTGGCGTGGCCGATGTGCAGGTAGCCGTTGGGCTCGGGCGGGAAGCGGGTCTTGATGAAGCCGTGCTTGCCGCTGGCCAGGTCGTCGCGGACGATCTGGCGGATGAAATCCTGCCGCTCGCCCGGAGCCGGCTCCGGCTTGCGGTCTGCGGTGGTCTGCGCGGAAGTGGTAACGGAGGCGGAAGCGTCAGGACTGGTCATGCGGGGCAATAGTAAAACGGGTGCCTAGTGTAGGCCCTGGGGGCGCTGGAATGCGGAAAAGCGGGCCCGGCAGCGCGGCACTCCGGCGCCATCCCTACGGAGCACTGTGCCGGCGGCGGCCCGGCAAGCGTGATGTGGTTAACGCTTTGATGGCATATCCTCTGCCTTGCACGCGGTAACAGACGCAGTCGGACCGGTCGGGGGGATCAGGTGCTGCAGCGGGTATTCAAGGAAGGAAGGGCGCGATGTTGAGGCCGCGGATGGGCGGAGGCCGGCGCCGTGGCGATGCCTGGCATGTGGTGGGACTGCTGCTCCTGCTGGTGCTGGTGGGCGGAGGGCTGGTGGCCACGGACGGCGCCGACATCCGGCCGGTGACCGTGGAAGTGATGGAAGCGGGGCCGGGAGTGGGCAACGGGCCGCTGCTGCTGCGTTTCGATTTGCCTGCGCAGCAGGCGCAGGCCATGCCCTGGGCGGTGTGGGTGCCGCGCATCCCCCGCCACGCGGTCTGGCTGGAAGCGGACGGCTGGAGCAGCACCGAGCGCGATTTCTTCGCCCCGCGCCGGGCTGAAGGCGTACTGCCCGGCGGCTACGTTTTCCTGCTGCCGCGTGCGTGGGAAGGGCCGGTGGAACTGCAGCTGCATGCACGCTCTGCCCCGGATGCGCACCTGCAGCCGCGGGTCATGGCCACGGTCGAGGTGGCGCGCCTGGAACAGGCCGCCGCCGTGGGCAGCGCGGTGATCTACGCCAGCCTGCTGATGCTGGCCCTGCTGTCCCTGTCGCTCTATACCGCCGCGCGCGATCGCGCGTTCCTGACCCTGTTTGCCTGTGCCAGTGCGCTGGCGCTGATGCTGGCCGGGCTCAACGGCCATCTGTATGGCCTGCCCGGCCTGCGCGTGCTGGCCCATTGGCGGGAGCCGGGCCAGTGGGCGCTGGTGTTCCTGTTCCTCGCCACCTGGGTGCGGCTGCTCCAGCAGTACGTGGGCACGCCCGGTGGGGGCGCACGCGTGGTGCGGGCAATTGAGTTCGCCTTCTGGGCGATGCTGGTGCTGGCCGGTCTGTGCCTGGCAGGGCTGGCCTTCCCGGCGCTGCCACTGCGGGTATTGGCGGTTGGCTGCTCGCTGCTGGCAGGCGCGGGGAGCGTGCAGCTGCTGGCGGATGCCGTGCGCAGGCGGGTGGCGATGGCGTGGCCGCTGCTCCTGCTCTCGGGGCTGCTGCTGGTGGTGGCCATCGCGTGGGTACTGGGCCTGCCGGGTCCCGCCCACCTGCCCGGGCCGCTGCTGACCCGGTTCCTGGGCCAGGGCGCGCTGGTGCTGGTGCTGACCTCCTGTGCGGTCGGACTGCTGCACCGGATCAGCGAATACCGCGAACAGCGCGATCGCGACCACAAGGCGCGGATCGAGAGCGAGCGCAGGATGCTGCGTGAAGCGGCGCGGACCGAGCTGGTGAACGCGCTGCAATCAAAGCTGCGCCAGGTGGGGCAGGGCGAAGTGGCCTGGCAGGGATTCCAGATCATGGCGACCCACCTGCTGCCGCTGCTCCCGGTGTCGGAACTGGTGGTGGTGGCCGACGGCTATCACGGCAACAGCCTGCTGCTGGTGGAGCCGGCCGGCTCCCATGACGCCGCGGTGGCCGACCTGCGCGATCGACTGCTGGTGCTGCGGCGGCAGGCGGGGGCCGGGCTGGCACTGCAGCAGCCGCTCGGCGCCGGGGCGGACGTGCTGACCGAAGCGTTGATTCCACTCAAGCTCAGGGCGCCCGCCTGGGGCGCGCTGCTGCTGCGTCAGGAAGGCCGGCAGGGTCTGGCCCCGGATGAAATGGCGCTGGCCAGCGAGTTCTGCCGCACCACCCAGATGCAGGTGGACCAGGCGATTGCTGCCATCCAGCTGCGCCAGTCCGCGGAACTGGATGCGCTGACCGGCAGCCTCAATCGCCGCTCGGTGGACCAGTGGCTGGTACGCAGTTTTGCCGAAGCCGATCGCGACGGCCTGTCCCTGTCGGTACTGTTTGTCGATCTGGACCGGTTCAAGCTCATCAACGACCGCTACGGGCATGCGGCCGGCGATCACTGCCTGCGCTCGGTGGCCGGGGCGCTGGCCGCGGCGCTGCAGGAAGGGGACATCTTCGGCCGCTACGGGGGCGAGGAATTCGTGGCCATCCTGCCCGGCCACAGCGGCGCGGCCGCGCGCCAGGTGGGTGAGCGCCTGCGCGAGGCGGTAGAGCGGCTGGTGATTGAATGGGAAGGCAAGCCGCTGCGGCTGACCGTCAGCGTGGGCGTGGCCACCCGCCGCGACGGTGAACGCACGCCGCAGGCCACGATCGATCGTGCCGACAAGGCGCTGTATGCGGCCAAGCGTGCCGGGCGCAACTGCGTGCACGTGGCGCCCGCGGTCTTCGCCTGAGCCGCGCGAGCGCCCGATCAGCTGACGCAGCGCGCTGCTAAGCTTCCGGCTCTTTGGCCGGGACGTAGAGCAAGATGCAGCAGCAGGGTGGTGATGGGCGTGGTAGGGCACTGCTGTGGATGCTGTCCGGCGCCGCGCTGATCGGCAGTAACGGGCTGATGGTGCGCTTCGCCGATACGCCGCCCACCATTTCCGCCTTCTACCGCATGCTTTTCGCCGGGCTCATGCTGCTGGCGGTGATCCTGCTGCAGCGTGCCTGGCGGCCGATGCCGCGCCAGGTGTGGTGGTGGGCGGCAGCCGCGGCAGCGGCCTTTTCAGCGGACCTGTGGCTGTGGCATCGCAGCATCCTGCTGGTCGGCCCGGGCCTGGCCACCCTGCTGGCCAACGGCCAGGTGTTTTTCATGGCGCTGGCGGGGATGGTGCTGTTCCACGAGCGGGTTGGGCCGCGCTTCATGGCCGGGATCGGGCTGGCCTTCTACGGCCTGTACCTGATGCTGGGAGGCGACTGGAGCACGCTGCCGGCGGGTTACCGCTGGGGCGTGCTGGCCGGCCTGGGCACGGGACTGTGCTACGCGCTCTACAACCTTGCGCTGCGCCGCGCCCAGGGTGAGGCGCATGCCGCGGGTACTGCGGCGGGGCATCAACGCGCCCCGAT
>DXCY01000134.1 GCA_019115725.1 Candidatus Luteimonas excrementigallinarum | reverse complement strand
GGATCGTTGCTTGTTATTGTCGTGGGTGCAGCGGATGCGGCGGCAGGTCGTACCACCGAATCATGAAACCGGGCGCTATTCAAGCGCCTCGATCCTCAATTCGTCATCTTCCAGCCAGACCTGCGCGGCCTTGCCGTGCAGCTCCCTGGGGATATCTTCCAGCACTTTGTACTGGCCGGCCACGGCCACCAGCTCGGCGTGGAAGGCGCGGCAGAAAATGCGCGCCTTTGTATTTCCCTGGGCCCCGGCCAGTGCGCGTCCCCGCAGCGGGCCATAGATATGGATGGAGCCGTCGGCCAGCACCTCGGCGCCGGCGCTGACCGCGTTGAGCACGGTCAGGTCGCGATTGTCCGCGTACACCTGCTGGCCCGAGCGCACCGAGGCCGGCACGATCATGCCCGGCTGGCCCGCAGCCGCCTGGGGCTGGGCTGCCGCGGGGGCGGGCGCCGGCTCGGGCGCCGGGGCGGCGGGCTGTGCAGGCGGGGGCGCCGGCGAGGTGCCGTCGGCGCGCTCGTACTGGGCGCGGAACCGCGCCAGCACCGGCAGGCCCAGCTGTACGGCCAGGGCTTCGTTGTCGCTGCTGCCCCAGGCCAGGGCCACGGGCAGGGCACCCGCCGCGCGCAGCGCGTCCAGCAGGGTGGCGGCGGTGGCCGCATCGGGAATCGCCGGCAGACCGCCGAAATCGATCACCAGCGCGGCCCGTTCAAACATTTTCGGCGCGCGCTGCACCCGCTCGCGCATTTCCGCGGCCAGGCGCTCCACATCCAGGGTGCGCACGCGCAGGTTGGCAATACCGACCTGGCCGAACTTCAGTTCGCCCGCCGGCTCGAAATCACTCACCATCATCAGGTTCCAGTTGCTCTCTCGGCCGGGTTGCCCCGGGGTCGGCGCGGCTGCAGCAGCCACGGTACGTCAGGCAGGCGGTCGCCGTAGCGCTCGCGGATCCAGGGGTAGCTGCACATCTTCTTGACCAGCATCGAGGCACGCACGCCGTTTTCCGGCATCACGTGCTGGCCTTCTTCCTGGAAACCGAAAGCGCCGTGGAACAGGCGCGCCGGATCGCTGTCGTGTTCAATCAGCACTTCACAGGTCAGCAGCGGCCAGCGCGCTTCGGTAAAGCTCTGCACATCAGCGTAGAAGGCCCGGCCCACGCCGCCCCCGCGGCGGCGGCTGGCCACCACGATCCGGTCGATATAGAAAAACGACGGGTGGCGCTCGCCGAACCAGGCGAAGTTGCTGCTGTCATGGGCCGATCCGGATCCGAACCCCACCAGGAACCCGGCCACGTTGCCGTCGTTCTCGGCCACCCTGAAATAATCGGCGGTGTCGAAAAAGTGGCGCAGCCGTGCGGCGTCCAGCGCCAGGATGGCCGGGCCGGCAGCGTTGTTCAGGGCAAGGATGGAATCCAGCTCGTGTTCGTACACGTCGCGGATCAGGGTCGACATTCCACAGGCTCCGGGGGAGATCCGCTCCTCGGGAAGCGGCTGCTCAACAGCGACCGAATTATCGCACAGGCCGTCATTGGCGGCGAACGGGCAGGCCCTCCGGGGGCGCAATGGCGGGCGCCCCGACTGGGGTCATGCCTTTCCGGCCTTGCGCGAACAGGGGTCGTTCGATAACCCTGCGCCCTGTCCTTGGGCAATGCGCGGGAAAACATGCTGGTCCGCATTGGCAACAGCCGGATGCTGCGTTACGCAGGCCTGTTCACATGGGCCGCGGTCGGGCTGTGGCTGATCATTTTCCTGATCGATCCGCAGTCGCTCCCGCTCGACGAGCTGGACGGCGCGTGGGTGCTGCTGATCCTGCGCTGGCTGGTGGTGTATCTGCTGTTTGGCGGCGTGTACTGGTGGATCACCCGCTCGCTGGGCGACCGCAAGCCCGGTATCTGGGATCACCTCGGCCTGCTGCTGCTGACCTGCTGCGCGATCGGGGTCAGCTACCTGTCCGGCACCGCGCTGGGCAGCATCCTGCTGATGGTGGTGGCCGGGCTGCTGCCGTGGATGCTGCCGCTGCGGATCGCCGTGGCCTGGCTGGTGGTGGGCAACATGGCCGTGCTGCCGATCTACACCGGCCCGCTTGGCTTCCCGCTGGTGGTCGGGGTACTGCAGGCGCTGGGCTACATGGGCTTTTCCAGTTTTGTCTTCACCACCGCGCTGGTGGCCCGGCAGCAGGCCCAGGCCCGTGACGAGCAGCGGCGGCTGAACTCCGAACTGCGCGCCACCCGCGCCCTGCTGGCTGAAAGCGTGCGCGTGAACGAGCGCACCCGCATCGCCCGCGAGCTGCACGACCTGCTCGGCCACCACCTCACCGCGCTCAGCCTGAACCTGGAAGTGGCCAATCACCTCACCTCCGGCGCCGCCCAGGAGCACGTGGGCCAGGCCCATACCCTGGCCAAGCTGCTGTTGAGCGATGTTCGCGAAGCTGTAAGCCAGATCCGCGATGATGGGGCGATTGAAATGGGCGCCACGCTGCGCCCGCTGGCGGAAAACGTGCCCGGCCTTGCGGTGGAAATGCGCATGCCCGAGCCGTTTCTCATCGAAGACGCGGAGAAATCCCACGTGCTGCTGCGCTGCACCCAGGAAATCATCACCAACACCGTGCGCCATGCCCAGGCGCAGCGGCTGGCGCTGGATTACGACCAGTCCGGGGGCTGGATCCGGCTGCGGGCGAAGGATGACGGGCGCGGCGCCAACCTGGAAGGGTTCGGCAACGGACTGCGCGGCATGCGCGAGCGCCTGGCCGCCTACGGTGGCAGCATGACCGTGCGCACCGCCCCCGGCGAAGGCTTTGCCCTGGACCTGGCGCTGCCGGTGGCGGAACTGCCCACAGAGGATCCCGTTGACCCGTGGGGCGGACTGGCGGACGACGCCGCGACGGCCCCGGAGCACTGAGGCGTATCATGATCAAAGCAACGGAGAAGCCCATGATCCGAGTTTGCCTGGTGGACGACCAGACCCTGGTCCGGCAGGGCATCCGCTCGCTGCTGGCCCTGGATGACGGCATTGAAGTGGTTGCCGAGGCCGCAGACGGGCAGCAGGCCGTGGAAATGATTCCGCAGGCGGCCCCCCACGTGGTGCTGATGGACATGCGCATGCCGGTGATGTCAGGCCTGGAAGCGCTGCAGGTGCTCTCGCGCGAGAACAGCCTGCCGCCCACCATCATCCTCACCACGTTCGACGACGACCAGCTGGTGCTGGCCGGCCTGAAGGCCGGGGCCAAGGGCTATCTGCTCAAGGACGTGTCCCTGGAGCAGCTGGTCGGCGCGATCCGCACGGTGGCCCAGGGTGGATCGCTGGTGCAGCCGGCGATGACCCAGCGCCTGCTGTCGGGCCTGGAGCACATGCGCAACGAATTCGTCAGTCTCGACCGTCCGGATCCGCTCACCGACCGTGAAACCGAGATCCTGCGGCTGATGGCCGGCGGATTCTCCAACAAGGAGATCGCCAACTCCCTCGGCGTGGCCGAGGGCACCATCAAAAACCATGTTTCAAACATCCTGAGCAAGCTGGGAGTCCGGGATCGCACCCGGGCGGTCCTCAAGGCGTTCGAACTGGGCCTGGTGTGATGCCCCTGAAAACGCCTGCCCATGCCTGTTCCGGCGCCCCTGGCCCCGATTTCCCCGCCACCGGCGGCCCGGGGCGCGGATCAGCGCCGGAAAATGCATTTCCGGCCTCGCTCATGCCCTCTCAACTTGTTAGGATTGCCCGCTTGCGAGCCGGCACGGCTGGATATAGGTGTGGAGAACCCTGAATGACCCGTTTGCTCGAAATCTTGATTTCCCTGGTGATCGTCGCCGTGCTGTTCGTGGTGGTCGGCGTATTGCTGCCTGCCAACCGCACGCTTGTCGAGCAGGTGGAAACCAACCGCCGCCAGACCATCGTGTTCGACACGATCAACAGCTTCCGCCGCTTCCACGAGTGGCACCCGATGGCGCTGTACGATCCGCGCATGGGCATTGAGCGCTCCGGCCCGGAAGAGGGTGAAGGCGCCACGATGTCCTACAGCTCCGATGTGCGCAATGTGGGCACCGGCAAGTGGACGATCGTTGAGTCGGTGCCGCGTCGCGAAGTGAAGATCGCGATCGAGGATGACCGCCAGGGCACCAACAAGCAGACCACGTTCGCCCTGCGCCCGACCGGTCGCGGCGGCCGCAACATCCAGATCACCCAGACCTACAGCGTCGATTACGGCTGGAACCTGCTGGGCCGCTACGCCGGCCTGTACGTGAGCCGCAGCATCGGCGACAGCATGACGCTGGGCCTGAACCGGCTGAGCAACATGCTCTCGGCGGTGCCGAACGTCGACTATGCGGTGGACGGCACCACGCTGGAGAACCTGCGCGTGTTCGAGCGCCCGGCCGAGAACCTGCTGGTGGTCCGCGCCGGGGCCATCGAGCGCCGCACCGCGGAAATCCAGGGTTCGATGGAAAGCAACATGGAGTGGATCAACCGCACCATGGAAACCAACGATCTGGAAGCAGCCGGCCCGATGCGCATCGTGACCACCGAGCTTGGCCGCGATACCTACAACTTCGACGTGGTGCTGCCGGTGCGCAGCGCAGGCAGCGGCCCGGCCGCCGCCGACAGCGACGCGGAAGAGGGCAACGGTGAAGAGGCCGAAGCAGAGACCGCGACCGCCGCCGTCGAACAGCCGATGGTTGACGAAGGCGAGCTGTCCGACCTCGAACTGCTGGGCCCGGTGGAGTACGTGCGTGCCGAGCCGACCCTGGTGGCCGGCGGTGATTACACCGGCTTCATGGCCGAGCTGGAGAACGTGCGCAACGCGATCCGCGCCTGGGCGATGACCCAGGGCCACGAAGTCACCGGTCGCCCGTTCGAGATGTACAAGTCCGGCATCGAAGATTCGTTCACGCCGGAAGGCCAGTACGAGGTGTACTGGACCGTGAAGCAGTAACGGCATCCGTCGCACTGGTTCATGAAGTTTGACCGACACGCCGCGCCCCCAGGGTGCGGCGTGTTGCTTTTCAGGAGAGCGAAACAGTGAGCAGCGCAGTGGAAACCGGCCGCAGCCAGCCTCGTGGAAGTGGGCGTTCGAGAACCCTGCTGGCCGCGCTTGGCGCTTTGTGTGCCGGGGTGGCGGTGGCGATGGCAGCCTATGCTTCCCACGGCGTGGAGGGCACCGCTCAATCCTGGCTGCAGACCGCGGCTCTTTTCGGCTTTGGCCACGGCTTGGCCCTGGCCGTACTGGCGCCGCAGTCCGGCCGGCGCCTGCGGCTGGCGGCCCTGC
>DXCY01000133.1 GCA_019115725.1 Candidatus Luteimonas excrementigallinarum | reverse complement strand
GCGACTACGCGCCCGGAGACCTGCTTGGCGAGATCGACGCACTCAACCAGCACATCTACGACACGGTCAACAACGGCGTCTACAAGGCCGGGTTCGCCACCGACCAGGCGGTGTATGAAGAAGAGGTATCGAAGCTGTTCAAGTCGCTGGACGGGCTGGAGGAGCGCCTCGCCAGCCGTCGCTACCTGCTGGGCGAGCGCATCACCGAGGCCGACTGGCGTCTGTTCACCACCCTGCTGCGCTTTGACCCGGTGTACCACGGCCACTTCAAGTGCAATCTGCGGCGGATCGCCGATTACCAACACCTGTCCGGCTATGTGCGCGAGCTGTACCAGTGGCCCGGCGTGGCCGCGACGGTCAATTTCGACCACATCAAGCAGCACTACTACCGCAGCCACGACACCATCAACCCGAACGGCATCGTGCCGCTGGGCCCGGTAGAAAACCTGGACGCGCCGCACGGCCGCGGGCACCTGCCGGCCGAACCGCTGACATAACCGGCGGGGCGCTCAGCCTGCGGGCAGCCCGTTGCGCGCCCGCAGCAGCCAGGACGCCGCCACCACGCCCGCCAGCCCGATCAGGGCGCCGGGCACGACGCCCAGCGCCAGCGCTGCGCCCAGCCCGGCGAACAGCGCCAACCCACCGGCGACAATGGCCGCATCGCCACTGGCCGACGCCACATCGCGCCGGCGGCGCATCTCAAGGCCCACTACCGCCGCCATCACCGGCGCCACCACCAGCGCGCACAGCCCGATCCACACCAGGCGACCCAGCCAGAAGCCGGGCTCACCCGGGTCACCGGCATCGATCGGTGCGCCGAGCTTCTCGCCGATCCACGCCGCGGGCAGCTCGGCCAGCTTGTGCCACAGGTACAGCGGCATCCCGAGGGCGCCCAGCACGGCCACCACCCGTGCCACCGGATGCCGGTCCAGGAACCGGCGCGCCGGCGCCTCGCACAGCAGCACCAGGCCCACCTGCACCCACATCACCCCGATCAGCGCCAGCGTAGGCGGCAGCATATTGTTGCCGGCCAGCGCCACGCCCACCATTGCGACCGGGTAACCGCTGGCAATGGCCAGGGCCAGCCAGGCCGCTCCCAACAGCAACAGGAGCGCGCCGGTATGCGCGCCTGCAAAGCGACCCTGCTTCCAGGCGATGCCCAGCTGCTGCGGCAGCAGCCACACCACCAGCATGTTGAGCCAACCCACCCCGGGCGCGCTGTCGCGCACGCGCGCGCCCAGCGTCAGCAGATCGCCAGGCGTGCGGATATCCGCACGCACCAGGTCGGCCACCGCGGCGATGACCACCAGCCCCGCCACCGCGCCCAATCCAAAACGGCGGTCGGCGCGCACCGCCAGCGGCAGCAGCGCCTGCACCGCCAGCAGCATCAGCAGGAACCACAGGTGGATGGTGAGCGAGGTATTGAACGCCTCCAGCAACCGGCCGCCGGTAAACATGGCCACCAGGGCCAGCCCGGCCAGTACCGCCAGATAGGTGACCGTGGGCCGGGCCAGCCCCAGCGCGCGTCCGGCCCACCAGTGCCGCTGCGACACACCCGCTTCCAGGCGCTGCAGCACGCCGGGCGTGCTGACCGCGGCAGAGACGAACACGAACAGCGGCACCACCTGCACCAGCCAGGTGATCGCCCCGGCCGCGTCCCAGATGCCGAGCAGGTGGTCGGTGTCGACCAGGCGACCCTCCTGCAGGCGCGGCAACGTTGCGATCCAGTGGCCGAAGACGACCACCAGCAGCGCACCTGCGCGCAGCGCATCGGGATACCTGTCGCGTCCTGTCATGCGCGGATCATACGCAACGCCGAACCCCGCGCTGGCGCCGTTGTCCGGCGGGCGCCAGCGACAGCCAAC
This sequence comes from Candidatus Luteimonas excrementigallinarum, assembly GCA_019115725.1. Taxonomy (GTDB): domain Bacteria; phylum Pseudomonadota; class Gammaproteobacteria; order Xanthomonadales; family Xanthomonadaceae; genus Luteimonas; species Luteimonas excrementigallinarum. Next base: position 12,434 of record DXCY01000133.1, on the reverse strand, counting down.
CTCGTTTGTTACCCTGATTCCGGGATCGCCGCGTCGAGCCGCTCAAGACGGCGTGCGCACAGTCGGTCCTTTCGCTGGCCGGGGTCATCGCTTCACTTCGCGCGGCACCGCCGCGGGCACAGGGTCGCCCGCGCATCTGCCACCCGGTCCCACACCAGTTTCCAGGCGGCAATTCCGCGGAACCACGCGTTCCCGCGGCTGGCGTCAACAACTGTGGAGATTCCCATGGAAGCACTTGCACATGCCTGTCAGCCGGACCAGGCCGACGAAGACATCAGCACCCCCGAGGCGCACTTCTCCCCCCGCGAATTCAAGGTCTACACCCATCGCCAGCTGGATCGGATCCGGCAGGTGCAGGCGCTGTCGGAACAGCAGCGTTTCGAGATGAAAGTTGTCAGCCAGGTGCTGCCGTTCCGGGTCAACGACTACGTGCTGGACGAGCTGATCGACTGGAACAACATCCCGGACGATCCGATCTTCCGGCTGGTATTCCCGCAGCGCGAGATGCTTCAGCCCGAGCACTTCGACGAGGTGGCGGCACTGGTTCGCGCTGATGCCAGCAGCGCCGAGATGGCTCCGGTGATCAAGCGCGTGCGCGATGCGCTCAATCCGCATCCGGCAGGGCAGATGGATCTCAACCTGCCCATGCTCGACGGCGAGCCGCTGCCGGGCATGCAGCACAAGTACCGCGAGACGGTGCTGTTCTTCCCCAGCCAGGGGCAGGTGTGCCACAGCTACTGCACCTTCTGCTTCCGCTGGGCGCAGTTCGTCGGTGACAAGGAGCTGCGCTTTGCCTCCAGCGAGGCCGACCAGCTGCACCGCTATCTGGCCGAGCACAGGGAGGTCAGCGACCTGCTGGTGACCGGCGGCGACCCGATGGTGATGAAGGCACGCCACCTGCGCGGCTATCTGGAAGGACTGAAGAAGCCGGAGCTGGCCCACGTCACCAACATCCGCATCGGCTCCAAGAGCCTGACCTTCTGGCCGTACCGTTTTGTCACCGATCCGGATGCGGACGATGTGCTGGCGCTGCTGCGCGAGCTGGTCGATGCCGGCAAGCACGTGGCCTTCATGGCCCACTTCAACCACTGGCGCGAGATGGAAACGCCGATCTGCCGCGAGGCGATCCGCCGCATCCGCGCCACCGGCGCGCAGATCCGCACCCAGGCGCCGCTGCTGCATCACATCAACGATGACGCCGATACCTGGACCCGGATGTGGCGCACCCAGGTACAGCTCGGACTGGTGCCGTACTACATGTTCGTCGAGCGCGACACCGGCGCGCAGCACTACTTCGAGGTGCCGCTGGTGAAGGCGTGGGAGATCTACCGTGAAGCGATGCAGCGCGTGTCGGGGCTGGCCCGTACCGCACGCGGGCCGTCGATGTCGGCCGATCCGGGCAAGGTGGAGATCCAGGGCGTGACCGAGATCAACGGCGAGAAGGTGTTCGTGCTGCGCTTCATCCAGGGCCGCAACCCGGACTGGGTGCAGCGCCCGTTCTTCGCCAGATACGACGAGACCGCCACCTGGCTGCCCGACCTCAAGCCCGCGCTGGGGGCGGAGAAGTTCTTCTACGAGGAAGAATTCGACGCGCTGAAGGACGAGAAACTCGCCCTGATCTGATGCCTTGACCTTCCCATCATGGGAGGGTCTATGCTGGCGCCATGACACAGGAAGCGATCACGCTGCCGATTGAAGGCATGAACTGCGCGTCCTGCGTGGGCCGGGTCGAGGCCGCGCTGGGCAAGGTGGACGGGGTTGATGGCGCGGCCGTGAACCTCGCCGCCCGGCAGGCAACGGTGAGTCCGCGCGCCGGCCAGGCGCTGGACCACGCGGCACTGGTGCAGGCCATCGAGAAGGCCGGATACAGGGTTCCCGCCACGTCCGTCACCCTTGCCATCGAAGGCATGCACTGCGGCTCGTGCGTGGGACACGTGGAGCGTGCCCTTCGCGCGGTGCCCGGCGTGATCGAGGCCAATGTGAACCTCGCCACCGAGCGGGCCACGGTGCGCGGCACAGCCGCGCAGGCCACGCTGGTGGCAGCGGTCACGGGTGCGGGATATTCCGCGCGTCCGCTCGACCAGGTCGGCCCCGCAGGTGGCGACGAGGCCGCCGCACGCCAGCAAACCGAGGGCAACGCGCTGCGCCGCGACCTCATCATCGCCGTCGCGCTGGCGCTGCCGGTCTTCATCCTCGAGATGGGCTCGCACCTGGTGCCGGGCATGCACGCCTGGGTCGAGCGCACGATCGGTCTGCAGACGAGCTGGTACTTCCAGTTCGCGCTGACCACGCTGGTGCTCACGTGGCCGGGCCGCCGCTTCTACACCGCCGGCATCCCCGCCCTGCTGCGCATGGCGCCGGACATGAACTCGCTGGTCGCCGTCGGCACCCTGGCGGCGTGGGGCTATTCGGTGGTGGCAACCTTCCTGCCGGACCTGCTGCCCGCGGGCACGGTCAACGTCTACTACGAGGCCGCGGCGGTGATCGTCGCCCTCATCCTCCTCGGGCGCTGGATGGAGGCGCGCGCCAAGGGCCGCACCTCGGATGCGATCCGGCGCCTGGTCGGCCTACAGCCGCGCAAGGCCCGGGTGACGCGTGATGGCCAGGTGGTCGAGATCCCGATCGAGGAGGTCGGCGAAGGCGACCTCGTGCACGTTCGTCCCGGCGAGCGCGTGCCGGTGGACGGCGAGGTGGTGGAAGGCTCGAGCTGGATCGACGAATCCATGATCACCGGCGAGCCCGTGCCGGTGGAAAAGGCGCCCGGCAGCCAGGCCGTCGGCGGCACCGTCAACCAGCAGGGCGCGCTGGTGCTGCGCGCGACCGCGGTCGGCGGGGCGACCGTACTGGCGCAGATCATCCGCATGGTCGAACAGGCCCAGGGCGCCAAGCTGCCGATCCAGGCCGCGGTGGACCGGGTGACGCTGTGGTTCGTGCCCGCCGTCATGGCCGCGGCGCTGCTGACTTTCCTGGTGTGGCTGGCGATCGGGCCCGAACCCTCGCTCACCTATGCCCTGGTCAACGCGGTCGCGGTGCTGATCATCGCCTGTCCCTGCGCCATGGGCCTGGCCACGCCGACCTCGATCATGGTCGGCACTGGCCGCGGCGCCGAGCTCGGCGTGCTGTTCCGCAACGGCCAGGCGCTGCAGCTGTTGCGCGAGGCGCAGGTGGTGGCCGTGGACAAGACCGGCACGCTCACCGAGGGCCATCCGGCGCTGACCGACCTGGCCTTGGCCGAAGGCTTCGAGCGGGGCGACGTGCTGCGGCTGGTGGCCGCGGTCGAGTCGCGCTCCGAGCATCCGATCGCACGCGCGATCGTCGATGCGGCCACGGACGAAGGCATCGCCGTGCCGGAGCCGGCCAACTTCGCATCGATCACCGGCATGGGCGTGCGCGCCCGCGTCGACGGCCGCGCGGTCGAGGTCGGCGCGGACCGCCACATGCGCTCGCTGGGCCTGGACGTTGCGCCCTTCGCCGAGGTGGCCGCGCGCCTGGGCGGTGAAGGCAAGTCGCCGCTGTACGCCGCCGTCGACGGCCGCCTGGCCGCGATCCTCGCCGTGGCCGACCCGGTCAAGGCCGACACCGCCGGCGCCATCGACGCTCTGCACGCGCTCGGCATCAAGGTGGCCATGGTCACCGGCGACAACGCCCGCACCGCGCGCGCGATCGCCGATCGCCTGGGCATCGACGAGGTCGTGGCCGAGGTGCTGCCCGAGGGCAAGGTGGACGCGGTGCGCAAGCTGCAGGCCGAACACGGCCGGCTGGCGTTCGTCGGCGACGGCATCAACGACGCGCCGGCGCTGGCCGAGTCGGACGTGGGCATCGCCATCGGCACCGGCACCGACATCGCCGTGGAGGCGGCCGACGTGGTGCTGATGTCGGGCAGCCTGCAGGGCGTGCCCAACGCGATTGCCCTTTCCAAGGCCACCATCCGCAACATCCGCCAGAACCTGTTCTGGGCCTTCGCCTACAACGTGGCGCTGATCCCGGTGGCGGCCGGCGTGCTCTACCCGGCCTTCGGGATCCTGCTCTCGCCGATGTTCGCGGCCGGCGCGATGGCGCTGTCGAGCGTGTTCGTGGTCTCCAACGCGCTGCGCCTGCGCAGGTTCCAGCCGCCCACCGTGGCGGCATGACCCATGGGAGGACCGGCATGAACATCGGCGAGGCATCCGCGGCGTCCGGCGTTTCCGCCAAGATGATCCGCTACTACGAGCAGGCCGGCCTGATCCCGCCGGCGGACCGCAGCCAGGCCGGCTACCGCGTCTACGACGACGCCGATGTGCACCGCCTGCGCTTCGTCCGCCGCGCTCGCGACCTCGGCTTCGCGGTGGCGGAGATCAGCGAGCTGCTGGACCTGTGGAACAACCGCTCCCGCCGCAGCGCCGACGTCAAACGTCTGGCCCAGGCGCACATCGCCGATCTGCAGGACCGCATCGCCAAGCTTCAGCAGATGTCCGCCTCCCTGCAGACCCTGGCCGACTGCTGCGCCGGCGACGACCGGCCCGATTGCCCGATTCTGGAAGGGCTTGAACAGTGAGGCGTCGGGGGCGTAGCCCCGACCTACCTGGATCCATGGCTGTGCAGGTCGGCCCTACGCGGCCGACCGTCCCTTCCGTCGACAGCCACGGACCGCTATCCGCCTACGGCTCCCGCAGCGAAAGCACGCTGGTCTCGATCTCTTCCTTGCCGCCAAAGCGCTTGGTGGCCACGTGTTCCATGTGCTGCACGACGCCGGTGTAGGGGTCGATGCGGTAGGTGACGGTGGTGCTGAAGTGGGCGTCGCGGCCCAGCGCCTCCATCTCCTGCTCGAGCAGCGCTCCGGCTTCCTCTTCGCCGGCCAGCACGTCGCCCACCAGCTGGCGGGCGGCACCGGCGATGGCTGCCCAGGTGGCTTCGGGCTCGGGCACGATGGTCCACACCAGTTCGTAGTGCCCTGGCACCTGCTGCGAGGTGCTGAGCAGCATGGTGTTGTTCATGGGGATGGTTTCGCCGCCGAACGGACTGGCGCCTTCGTCCTGGTAGGCGTACTCGCGATCCAGCTGCAGGCCGCCGCCGGCGGGGAAGTTGTAGGCCACCGGCAGTTCGGCCAGCTGGTTTTCCAGCACCTGCGGCGAGGCCAGCGCCTGGAGCATGGACTCCATGCCGGCTTCCACCTCGGCCAGCGCCTCCCCCTCCTCGCCCAGGTCACCGAGCGCGCTGCCCATGTGCTGGAACATGCCGCGCATGGCATCCAGGTACAGCGGCTGGATCCGGTCCAGGTTGGCGATGCCCAGGTAGTTGCCCTCCGCGCCCAGGCGCACATCCAGCACGATGCCGTCGAAAGCCTGGATCGCGCTGGCAATGGCCGGCTCCAGCTCCGGCGGGGCGCCCTGCACCTCCACGCCGGTGTCGCTGGACGTCCAGCGCTGCAGCACCTCACCGCCATCTTCTTCCACCCAGACGCGGGTCACGCTGCTGGAGCGGATTTCCATGCGCTCGTCACCGGTGGAGCTCACCGATGCGTGGCTGCTGTCGTAGGTCAGCTGCACGCCGGCCTGCGGCGCCACCGGCCAGGCGATCCGCTCTTCCTCCCAGCTCTCACCGCCGCTGCCGCCACCAAAGCCCATCGCCGTGGTGAAGGCACCCAGCAGCTCCTCCCAGACGCCCAGATGGGTGGCGAACTGGGCGGCGTGGTCGGCGTGGGTCATCTCCACGTCCATCAGCAGGAACGGATCGCTTTCCTCATCCAGGAAGCTGCGCGCGTAGCGGTAGTCGCGGTTGAAGCCGTTGACCATCTCCGCAGTGGCACCGTCGACCAGATCCAGGCCGACGCGGAACTGCAGCGCCTCGCAGGCATCGTCGGTGCAGTCGTAGAAATAGATGCGGTAGTCCAGCCCCGCCGCCGCGGTGAGGATCAGCGGATCGCCCATGCCGTCCTCATCCAGCTCGGCGCTGTAGCCGGCCTGCTCAAGCAGCGACACCACCGCCGGGCCGGTCACCAGCCCGTCCGCCGCACAGACCACCGAAGCCGGCGCCAGCAGCGCCAGCAATACCGCGTATTTCATCCCCTTCCCCTTCCGCTCACAGGCGGCCTAGCCGCATTTACTGTAGCCGCAGTTCAGACAGGTGGCGCAGCCGTCCATGATCACGATGGCCTTGGTGCTGCACTTGTGGCACATCGTGGCCGAGGGCGGGAAGCTGGTGCCATCGCCGGTCACCGCCACGTCCTCACCGGCACCGTCACGGCCCTGTTCTTCAAGCAGATCGCCTACCGGACCGGCGTCTTCGGCACGGGCGATGGCGTCAGCGTTTTTTTTTGCGCGGTCTTCGTACTGGCGGCGCTTCTCGGCGATCAGGGCGCGCTGGGCGTCGCTCATGTCCGGATCGTGCAGCAGGCCGATGCTCTTCAGGTGCTCCTCGACGATATAGCCCAGTTCGGCCATCAGCGAGGGCATGTACACGCCGCCGGCCTTGAAGTAGCCGCCGCGCGGATCGAACACCGCCTTCATCTCCTCCACCAGGAAGGTCACGTCGCCGCCCTTGCGGAACACCGCCGACATGATGCGGGTCAGCGCCACGATCCACTGGAAATGCTCCATCGACTTGGAGTTGATGAAGATCTCGAACGGACGGCGCTGCTCATGCTCGGTGCCGGCATTGAGCACGATGTCGTTGATGGTCACGTACATGGCGTGCTCCACCAGCGGCGACTTGATCTTGTAGGTGGAGCCGATCAGCACGTCGGGGCGCTCGATGCGCTCGTGCATCTGGATCACTTCGGCGGCGCGCGGCGCCTTGGCCGCGGCTGCCGGGGCAGGCGCCGGCTCCTTCCTGTCCTCCGGCGTGACGACGGAGTATCCGGTGATCTTCTTCTCGATCCTGAGGGTCATGTGCGGGTCTCTCGGTAATGCGTTGTTCGTTGTCTGCGGATGGGTCCACCCCCTCCCGGCGGGAGGGGGCGGCGGCCGGCCTAGCTGGAGGCGGCCTTGCGGGCGGTGCCCTTCCTGGCGACGGCCTTCTTCGCCGGGATTTTCTTCACTGCGGTCTTTCTGGCTGCGGCCTTCTTTGCGACCTTCTTTGCGACCTTCTTTGCAGGCGCCTTCACGGCCGCCTTTTTGGCCGATGCTTTCTTTGCCACCGACTTCTTCGCAACGGCCTTTTTGGCTGCCACCTTCTTCGCGGCGACCTTGCTGGCTGTGGCCTTCTTCACCACCGCCTTTTTCGTTGCGACTTTCTTAGTTGCGGCTTTCTTCGTTGTGGCCTTCTTCGCAGCCGTCTTCACGGCCGCCTTTTTTCCAGCGACCTTCTTTCCAGCCGCCTTCTTCGCAACCGCCTTCTTCGCAACCGCCTTGCCGGCACCCTTGCGCTTGAGCACGGCGGCTTCGGCGCGGGCGCTGTCCTTGGCGGCGCTGAGCTTTTCCTTCGTCGCCGCAACGCGCTTGCCCGCGGCCTTGGCCACCTTGCGGGCGCGCTCGCCGACGGTGCTGCCCGCCTTCTGCGCGCGCTTGCGAACCTTTCCGACCGTGGAGCCGGCGCGCCTGGCAACGGCGCCACCTGCTTCCTGGGCCTTCTCCACCACCGTCCCGGCGGCTCCTGAAATCTTCGCCGTCACTCCGTTGCCGTTGCTCATCGGATCTGTCCTCGAATGGGTTACGGGCACCACGCCCGTGAGGCGGAATCTAGCGCGAAGGGGGGCCGCTGTGTACATCACCGGTGCCGGGCGGCATCGACACCGGTGCGGAGTCCGGCCCCGGAGGACCGGACCGGTCAGAACTTGCCGTAATAGCCTTCCTTCAGAGCGTCGAACAGGTTGGCGGCGGTGTGGATCTCGCCGTCATATTCGATCTCCTGGTTGCCCTTGGCTTCCAGCACCTCGCCGTCCTCGAGTTCGAAGCGGTAGGTGGTGTTCTCCAGATCCTTCTCCTTTACCAGCACGCCCTGGAAGGCGGCCGGGTTGAAGCGGAACGTGGTGCAGCCCTTCAGGCCCTGGCGGTGGGCGTAGGTGTAGATGTCCTTGAAGTCCTCGTACGGATAATCCGTGGGCACGTTGGCGGTTTTGGAGATCGACGAGTCCACCCACTTCTGCGCCGCGGCCTGCACGTCCACATGCTCCTTGGGGGTGATGTCGTCGGCGGAGATGAAGTACTCCGGCAGCTTCGCCTCCGGCTCATCGGAGAACGGCATCGCCTTCGGGTTGATCAGCTCACGGTAGGCCAGCAGCTCGAAGGAGAACACGTCCACCTTTTCCTTCGACTTCTTGCCCTCGCGGATCACGTTGCGGCTGTAGTGGTGCGCGAACGAGGGCTCGATGCCGTTGGAGGCGTTGTTGGCCAGCGACAGGCTGATCGTGCCGGTGGGCGCGATCGAACTGTGGTGGGTGAAGCGCGCGCCGGTTTCGGCCAGCGCGTCCACCAGCTCCGGCGCCTCGGTGGCCACCTTCTGCATGTAGCGCGAATAACGGGCGTGCAGCACCTTACCGGTGATCTCCTGGCCGACCTTCCAGCCGTCCTTCTTCATCTCCGGGCGCTTGCGCAGCATTCCGGCGGTCACCTTGAAGCGCTCTTCCATGATCGGTGCCGGGCCCTTTTCCTTCGCCAGCGCCAGACCGCTCTCCCAGCCGGCGATGGCCATGTCGCGGGCCACGCGCTCGGTGAACTCGCAGCTTTCCTTGGAGCCGTACTTCATCTGCAGCATGGTCACCGTGCTGCCCAGGCCGAGGAAGCCCATGCCGTGGCGGCGCTTGCGCATGATCTCGGCGCGCTGCTGTTCCAGCGGCAGGCCGTTGATCTCCACCACGTTGTCGAGCATACGGGTGAACACGTGCACCACTTCGCGGTACTCGTCCCAGTCGAACTCGGCGCGGTCGGTGAACGGATTGCGCACGAACTTGGTCAGGTTGATCGAGCCCAGCAGGCAGGCGCCATACGCCGGCAGCGGCTGCTCGCCGCAGGGGTTGGTGGCGCGGATGTCCTCGCACCACCAGTTGTTGTTCATCTCGTTGACGCGGTCGATGAGGATGAAGCCCGGCTCGGCATAGTCGTAGGTGGAGGACATGATCATGTCCCACAGGTGCCGGGCCTTGACCTTGCCGTACACCTTGCAGGCCACCAGGCCGTCATCACGGACGATGTAGCCCTCGTGCTGCGGCCAGTCGCGCCACACCACCTGCTCCGGATTCTCCATGTCCAGGTCGTCGACTTCCTTCCTGCTGACCGGGAACACCAGCGGCCAGTCGGCATCGGAGTCCACCGCCTCCATGAAGCCGTCGGTGATCAGCAGCGACAGGTTGAACTGGCGCAGGCGCCCGTCCTCGCGCTTGGCGCGGATGAAATCGCGCACGTCCGGATGGCTGACATCGAAGGTGCCCATCTGCGCGCCGCGTCGGCCGCCGGCCGAGGACACGGTGAAGCACATCTTGTCGTAGATATCCATGAACGACATCGGCCCGGAGGTATAGGCGCCGGCGCCGGCCACGAACGCGCCGCGTGGGCGCAGGGTGGAAAACTCGTAGCCGATGCCGCAGCCGGCCTTCAGGGTCAGGCCCGCTTCGTGGACCTTTTCCAGGATGTCGTCCATCGAATCGCCGATGGTGCCGGAGACCGTGCAGTTGATGGTGCTGGTGGCGGGCTTGTGTTCCTGGGCACCGGCATTGGAGGTGATGCGGCCGGCGGGAATCGCCCCGCGGCGCAGCGCCCACAGGAACCGGTCATACCAGTAGCTGCGCTTCTCGGCATCGGCCTCGGCATCAGCGAGGGCGCGGGCCACGCGCTGCCAGGTACCGTCGATGTCGGCGTCCAGGGCGTCGCCCTGCTTGGTCATCAGGCGGTACTTCTTGTCCCAGATGTCCAGCGATGCAGGCTGCATCGGGATGTCCAGCGCCTTGCTCTTGGGAACCGCCTCCAGGCGAACCGTGCTCATGCTGCGTTTGTCTCCTGTTTTCCGGCCCGCTGCAGTCCGGGCACGCATTGTCCTGTGGTCCGCCGCCGGGCTGAGTGCACCGACGGCAATGCCCGCCGCGCAGCGCACTGCGCAACGGTCATGGAAAGTTTTCTGTGCCGCCCGTCACAACTGACATGTTCCGGCGCCGCCCCGCGCTGGCATGGGCCCTGTTCATACGAACCCCCATTGCTTGTGTCATATCCACTTGGATGACCCCAAGATGTAGTGTCCGGCGGCCCTCAAAATTACGTGCGGCCGATTCGAAAGTCAAACCTGGCGGCAGACACCGCGAACCCTCGCCGCGGTTGCGCCTGCGGGCGGCTGTGCCTACGGGAAAAGTGCGTGCCGGACCCTTCCATCGAAGCCGCCCGCGGTGGCCCCGGCCGACCTGCGCGACTACGCTTGAAGCCTGCCGGACACGCCCCGATTCACGTGACGGCCACCATCACTGCGAGATAAAAAGATCACCATGCGTCCGCTTCCCACCCTCCTCGCCCTCGTTGCCGCCGCCGCATTTGGCGGCCTGGTGGCCGGCCTGATGCATAACGGCCTGCCGCCGGCCCTGGCCCAGCAGCCGTCGACCACCGGCGTCAGCGGCCAGACCGATCCGGATCCCGCCGCCGGTGCCCGCCCGATGACGGTGGGGCTGCCGGTGGCCGTGGAAGGCCAACCCCTGCCGTCGCTGGCACCCATGCTCGGGCGGGTCACCCCGGCGGTGCTGAGCGTGCATACCCGGCAGCGGGTGCGCACCCAGACCCCATTCGGCAACGATCCATTCTTCCGCCGCATGTTCCCGGAGCTGGCCCAGGAGCGGATCAACGAATCGCTGGGCTCGGGCGTGATCGTGGACGCCGAGCGCGGCCTGGTACTGACCAATCACCACGTGATCGAAGTGGCCCGCGGCGCCGAGGCGGTCTCGGTCTCGGTCACCCTGAGCGACGGGCGCACGATGGAAGCCGAGTTCATCGGCTCGGACCCGGAAACCGATATCGCCCTGATGCGCATTCCCGCCGAAGACCTGACCGCGGTGCCGCTGGCCGACAGCAGCACGCTGCAGGTGGGCGATTTCGTGGTCGCAGTGGGCAACCCGTTCGGCTTCAGCCAGACGGTGACCTCGGGCATCGTCTCGGCGGTGGGCCGCAGCAACGTGCCCGGCGTGGGTTACCAGAACTTCATCCAGACCGATGCCTCGATCAACCCGGGCAACTCCGGCGGTGCGCTGGTCAACCTGCGCGGCGAGCTGGTGGGCATCAATACCGCCAGTTTCAACGTGCAGGGCAGCATGGCCGGCAATATCGGCCTGGGTTTTGCGATCCCGTCCAACCTGGCTGGCAGCGTGATGCGCCAGCTCTATGCCACCGGCGAGGTGCGGCGCGGCACCCTGGGCATCGACACCCAGACGGTGGACGCGGAGCTGGCCCGCGGCCTGGACCTGGACACGTCGCGCGGCGCGGTGGTGACCCGCGTGCATGCCGGCTCGGCCAGTGCGGCCAGCGGCCTGCGCACCGGCGACGTGATCATTTCCGCCAATGGCCAGCGCATCGACAACAGCGAATCGCTGCGCAACTTCCAGGGCCTGCAGCCGCTGGATACCGAGGTCACGCTGGAAGTGATCCGCGACGGGCGCACCCTCAACCTCAGCACGCGGCTGATGGAAGTACCGCGCGACGGCGCCAGCTACGACCCGCGCCTGGCCGGTGCCACCCTGGCCGACCTGCCCGAGGCGCTGCGGCGCAGCGCCGGCGACCGCGTGGGCGGCGTGCGGATCGAGAGCGTTGAATCGGGCAGCCGCGCCGAGCGCAACGGCCTGCGCGCCGGCGATCTGATCCTGGCCTCGTCGGGCGGACCGTTCCGCGACCTGGCCGGTTTCCGCGCCGCCCTGTCCGAATCGCCGGAAGACCTGGTACTGATCGTCCAGCGCGGTCGCTCCCGCGGCCAGGTACGCCTGGAATAGCCGCCCTGCTCGCGCGACGTGCACAACCTATGATGCAGACTCAGCCACCCTGCACCACCCCCACTATCCAACAGGAGAGACCCCGATGAGCAACCCCTCCACTGAATCGGTCAAGGCCAACCTCGGCGAAGCCGGCAGCCACCTCAAGCAGGCCGCGCGCGACGCCGGCGATGCCGTCCGCAGCGCCGCCAACGTTGCCGGGGACGAGCTCAAGCTGGGCCGCGCCAACGTCAAGGGCGACCTCGCCGACAGCGCCCTGTCCGGCCTGAGCGCCATGGAGGACCTGAGCGAAGCCGGCAAGGAACAGCTCGACCAGGTGATGGACAAGGGCCGCGACCTGGTGGACAGCGCCGCAGACCTGATCCGCGAGCGTCCGCTGGCCTCATTCGGCGTGGCGTTCGCCGCGGGCTGGATCATCGCCAAGCTGGCCCGGAGCCGGTAATCCGCCGCGCCCTGCACCAGGCCGGAGCCAGGGGATGCCGCCGTGACCGATGACCGTCCCGACAGCGCCGGCGCCGAAGACGCCGGCCCCGCCGGGGAGCCACCACCGCACCTGGATGAAAGC
>DXCY01000132.1 GCA_019115725.1 Candidatus Luteimonas excrementigallinarum | reverse complement strand
CGCCTCGATCTCGGTGAACCCGCCGTCGGCCAGTCGCTCCTCGCCGGTGGGCTTGAGCTCGCGCATGCCGGGGGTGTCGATCAGGCACGCGCCGGAGGCCAGCGGAATCAGCGTGCGCCAGGTGGTGGTGTGGCGCCCGCGCGAATCGCGCTCGCGCACCGCGGCGGTCTTCATCCGCGCCTCACCGACCAGGGTATTGGCCAGGGTGGATTTGCCCGCGCCGGAGCTGCCCACCAGGGCGGTGGTTACGCCGGGACGCAGCCAGGGCAGCAGGGCATCGACGCTGGCCGGGTCGCGGGTATCCAGCGCCAGCGCCGGCACCTCGTCGCCCAGGGTGGCTGCCAGCGCGGCGCGGGCGGCGGCCACGTCACTGCCCGGCAGGTCGGCCTTGGTCAGCACCACCACCGGCTGCACGCCGGCGCCGCGAACCAGCAGCAGGTAGCGTTCGATCCTGCGCGGGTTGAAGTCACCGTCCAGGCCGGTCACCACCATCACCACGTCCACGTTGGCGGCGATCGGCTGCTGGCGGTAGTGCTCGCCGGCGGCCGCGCGCTTGATCAGGCTGCGCCGCGGCAGCAGAGCCACGATCCGGCGCGCTTCCAGCAGCACCCAGTCGCCCACCGCCGCCCGCCCTTCCGCCGGGAAGCGCGGCAGCTGCCATTCGGGCAGGGATTCGACCGCGACCGCCGGACCGGTGCCATCGGTGGCCATGTAGCCGGTGCGGTGCTGTTCAACGATACGTGCCGGCCTGGCCTGCGGGTGTGCGGCGATCAGCGCGTCCCAGGCCTCCGGCAACGGTTCGCCGACGGCGGGCCAGCCGATCGCACGCAGCGCGGCATGGTCCGTTCCGGCGGCGCCTGATGTCACGCGGAAACAAGCCAGGTCTTCATGCGGCGATTCTATCGCGCCTGCGGGCCGGCAGGCTCACGCAGGCGGTCACCGGGCGCTTATGCTTGCGCCCTTTCAATGGAGGCAGGCATGACCGGATCGCTCCCTGACCGCCCGCTGCGCCTGCTGGCGCTGGGCGATTCCTACACCGTCGGCGAAGACGTGGACCCGGCCCTGTCGTGGCCGGCGCAGCTGGCAGCGGCCCTGGGCAGGGACGGCATTGCGATGCAGGCCCCGCACATCATCGCCACCACCGGCTGGACCACGGACGAACTGGATGCCGCCATCGACACCGCCGGACCGGGGCACGACCACGATCTGGTCAGCCTGCTGATCGGGGTCAACAACCAGTACCGCGGGCGCAGCGTGGAAGAGTACGACGCCCAGTTCGCTGCGCTGCTGGAGCGTGCGATCGGCTTCGCGGGAGGCGATGCGGGCCGCGTCTTCGTACTGTCCATCCCGGACTGGGGCGTGACCCCGTTCGCCGCCGCCTCCGGGCGCGACACCGATGCCATCGCCGCCGACATCGACGCCTTCAACGCGGCCGCCGCCCGCCGCTGCCAGCAGCGCAACGTGGTTTTCGTCGATATCACCCCGGTCAGCCGCGCCCGCGGGGCGGAGCCGGAAATGATTGCCGCGGACCGGCTGCATCCCTCGGCCCGTATGTATTCCGAGTGGACCCGGCTCGCGCTTCCGGCAGTGCGGCAGCTGCTTGCGGCCGCGCGCCCGGGGCGCCATTGACGCGCCGGGCAGGCGTGATAGGTTGTCGCCCGTTCCTCTACCGGCCCCCCGGATGTCCCCTGCCCCCGCCGACGCCGTGCCCGACGCCCACGCATTTTCATCGCTGCGGCCGTTCGACGGTGCGCGCAGCCGCAGGATTGCCCGGGCCTTTGCGCCCAAGCGCCTGCTCGGCAACCGGCACGACTATTTCTACACCCTGATCAAGCTGCGCAGCGACCCGCTGTATCCGGGCGTGCTGGCAGCCCTGCGCGGCACCCGGGCGCCAGTGCTGGATCTGGGCTGCGGGCTGGGGCTGCTGTCCCACGCGCTGCGCCAGGACGGCCAGGCCATCCCGTACCGGGGCGTGGATATCGATGCGGACAAGATCGCGCGCGGTGCCCGCGTGGCCGCCGACTGCGGCCTGCGCGACGTGCGCCTGGAAGTGATGGACGTGGGTGCGGAAACGCCGAAACACTGCGGCAGCGTCACCATCCTGGACGTGCTCCAGTTCCTTGAGCCCGACGCGCAGCGCGCGCTGCTGGAAAAGGCCGCGGCCATGATCGCCCCGCGCGGACGGCTGGTGATCCGCACCGGCCTGCTGGATGAAAGCGGCCGCAGCCGCACCAGCCGGATGAGCGACCGGTTCGCCAACCTGGTGGGCTGGATGCAGGAGCGGCCCTGCAACCACCCCACCATCGACGGCCTGCGCGCGATCCTCGAAAACGCCGGCCTGAAGGTCTCGGCCGCGCCGCTGTACGGCAGCACCCCGTTCAACAACTGGCTGCTGGTGGCCACGCCGGCCACGCCCGGGCGCTGCACGGCCTCGGTCCGCGCCTGAGCCGGACTCCGGCACCGTTACCAGGCACGCGCCCGGCAATGGCCGCCCACCCTTCCTGTCCGCAGCTTGCAGTACGATCGAAGCGGGCCTCCGCGTGAGGGCGGAGGTTGCAGTCGCTGCATCCACTTCCGCACCGAGGACAGCCCGATGACCGACGCCAGCCATCTCCCCCTGACGCTCTACAACGCCAACCTGCAGCTGTGGCTGCGGATCGGCCAGCTGCTGGAAGGCAACCGCGGACAGTGGAGGGATCTGCTCGGCCGCCACCTGCAGGATCGCCTGGCGGAAGCCGGCGGCGAAGCATCTCGCCTGCAGGCCGGCGACTGGTCCGCGCTGACCCTGCTGCCGGGCAGCGCCCTGTGGCACCTCGCCGAGCGCCAGTTGGATGACATGCAGGCGCTGGCGCAATCGGCCGGTGAACACCAGACCGCCTTTGCCGAGGGATTCCAGCAGGCACTGGCCGAGTGGCAGGACACCACCAGCGCAGCGCTGGAAGAGGCAACCGCCGGGACCACGGGGAGCACGCGCCCCTTCGATGAGCTGCGCAGGGTCCTGGACCAGCTGACGGAAGTGATGGCGCCGCCCGCCGCCAGCCCTCAGCCGGCCGCCAGCGACAGCACCCGGAAGCCGGCGCGGCGGACGGCTGCACGCACCGCACCCGCGCGCGAGGCCAGCCCTGCTGCCAAGGCCCCGGCCGGGGCAACGAAGAAGGCCGCGAAGCGCACAGCCAAGCGCGCTGCCACCAGGGCCCCAGCGAAGAAAGCCGCCGCACCGGCAAAGACCGCCGCCCGCAAAACCCCGCCCAGCAAGGCCCCGACTGCGAAAAGCCCTGCGCGGAAAGCACCGCCCAGGCGCGCGGCGAAGAAGGCGCCCGCCCGCAAGGCGGTGCGGAAGTCCGGCGGCAACGGCGCCGCCGGCTGATCGCGGCAGTGGCGTCCGGCTAGCGCGTTCGGCCGGCAGGGACCGTCGACGGCTGCGCCGCCGTCACGGCCCCGGGGTCTTCAGGAAGCACCGTGGCATAGCCCTCGGCACGCAGCCGCTCCAGCACCGCGGCCACGGTGTCCACGCTGCGCCCATGCGGCGCGCCTTCATGCAGCAGCACGATCGCGCCGGGCGCCAGATCGCGGCCCACGTCCGCCGCCACCCGGGCCGGATCCGCTCGCACCGCGTCGTAGCCGCGCGCACTCCATGCCACCCGGGCCAGGCCATGTTTGCGCAGCGGCCCGGCCACAAATGGATTGGTCATGCCCACCACCGACCGGAACCAGCGCGGCGGCGTACCGGTCAATCCGGTCAGGGTCTGCTGCGCCCGGCTGATTTCCCGCGCCATGCGCCTTGGTCCCAACGCCCAGAACCAGGCCTGCGGATGGGTGTGGCTGTGATTGCCGATGCCATGGCCGCGCCGCAGGATCTCCGCCACCAGTTCCGGCCGGCGCGCCGCGCGCTCACCGACCAGAAAGAACGTGGCCCGCTCGCCGTGCCGGTCGAGCAGATCCAGCAGCGGCAGGGTGTCATCGGAGGGGCCGTCATCAATCGTGATCCACACCCGGCGCCCCGTCAGCGGCAGCCGTGCCAGCACCGGCGCGTACAGGCGCGCACGCGGCATCAGCACGGCGGCAACGAACGGCAGGTGGCTGAGCAGCAGCAGCGCCAGCCCGATGGGCCAGCCCCAGCTCCACCACGCCAGCGCCACCAGCAGCTGCGAGGGCAGGAACAGCGCCAGCCAGGCGTGCGGCCACTTCGGCACGCGATGCAGTGTTCCCGGGTCGTCCATGCGCGGATCATGCCACGGGCGTAAAATGGGCAGTCCCCTGCCGGAGTATTTTCTGCCATGAGCCTTGATCCCACCCTGCGCGCCCGCATCGACACCCTGCTCCAGGACAACCAGGTGGTGTTGTTCATGAAGGGCCGTCCGGAAATGCCGCAGTGCGGCTTCTCGGCCAAGGCCGCCGGCATCCTGCAGGGCCTGGCGGTCGAATTCGCCCACGTGGACGTGCTCAGCGACCCCGAGATCCGCGAGGGCATCAAGGTCTACGGCAACTGGCCCACGATTCCGCAGCTCTACATCGGCGGCGAACTGGTGGGCGGCAGCGACATCATCGAGGAGATGTCGGCCAGCGGCGAACTCAACGAGGCCCTGGGCCTGCCGCCGGTGGACCGCACCCCGCCCAAAGACGTGACCGTGACCCCGGCCGCGGCCGACATGCTGCGCAATGCGCTGGCCGACGCCGGCGCGGGCATGGCCCTGGCGCTGACCATCGACGCCCGCTTCCGCCCGCGCTTCGAGGTGGCCAAGGCCAGCGCGAACGCGATTGCAGTGGAAGCCGGCGGCCTGCGCATCCAGTTCGATCCGGCCAGCGCGCGCCGCGCCGACGGCATCACCATCGACTGGGTGGACGACATGCGCGGCAAGGGCCTGGCGATCGACAACCCGAACGCGCCCAAGCCGGTCCGGCAGATTTCCCCGGCCGATGCCGATGCCCGCGTGCGCGCCGGCGAACTGACCCTGGTGGACGTACGCGGCGCCGCCGAGCGCGCCCACGCCTCGGTCAACGTGCCGCATGAAACCCTGGACGGCGACACCCGCGCCAGGCTGGAAGCGCTGCCCAAGGACACCGCTCTGGCCTTCCTGTGCCACACCGGCGGCAGCAGTCTGCAGGCCGTGGCCCACTTCAACGCGCTGGGCTTCACCAACATCCACAACGTGGAAGGCGGCATCGAAGCCTGGGCCACCACGGTCGATACCTCTATCGCCCGCTACTGATCCGGCTCCTGCGGGGCGCCGGCATGCGGGCGGGCGCCCCGTTGATCAGAAACCCCCGCCGGCGTCGAGCCATGCCTGCTCTTGCGGCGTGCTGATCCGCCCCAGGGCGCGGTTGCGGTGCGGGAAACGGCCGAACTGCTCGATCACTTCCAGGTGGCGCACGGCGTAATCGAGATAGTTTTCATCCCCCATCGTGCGGAACAGGGCCACGGCGCGCTGCTGGTCAGCCATGGCCTCGGAGTGTTCGAAGGGCAGGTACATGAAGGTGCGCAACCCCGGTTCCACCTGCACGTCCAGGCCGGCT
Source organism: Candidatus Luteimonas excrementigallinarum (assembly GCA_019115725.1). Taxonomy (GTDB): domain Bacteria; phylum Pseudomonadota; class Gammaproteobacteria; order Xanthomonadales; family Xanthomonadaceae; genus Luteimonas; species Luteimonas excrementigallinarum. Next base: position 11,647 of record DXCY01000132.1, on the reverse strand, counting down.
TCCACCGCGCGGTCAGCGTAGTGCAGGGCCAGCCCATCGGTGGCATAGGCGTGGCCACTGTCGCGGAAGACGTTGCGCGGGATCTGGTCGAGCAGGATCAGCAGCGCCAGCGCGCCCTCGGCGTTCTCCATCCAGTGCTCGTATTCGCGCCTGCCCGCGGCCAGGTGCGCGGTGAGGAAGCGCGACTCGCACTCGCGATCGAACTCCACGCCGCCGCGGAACCACTTCTGCATCCCGGCCTCGCGCCAGAAGCCCACCACTTCGACCGCCGTTGTCATCGCCATGCTCTCCCTGATCCGGGATCCGGATGTTGCTGGCCGCGCTCAGCGCGCGGGATGGTGGGCCCAGGCCGTGGTACTGCCGTCTTCGGCCACCAGCTCAACGGTGAAGGCCTGACTGCGGCCGTCCGGCAGCTCCATGCCGGGCGAGCCGAGCGGCATGCCCGGCAGGGTCAGTCCGCGCGCGGCGGGGCGCTCATCCAGCAGCCGGCGGATGTCTTCGATCGGCACGTGGCCCTCGATGAAGTAGCCGCCGATCTCGGCGGTATGGCACGAGCCCTTGCCGTAGGGCACGCCCAGTTCCTGCTTGACCGGGCCCATGTCGGCCACGTCCACCGCCTGCACGGGGATCCCGGCGGCCTGCGCGTGTTCGATCCAGACGCCGCAGCAGCCGCAGGACGGGGTCTTGTAGACGGTCATGGTCGGCCAGGCGGCGTCGGTATCGGTGGCAGCCGCCGCGGCGGGAGCGGCGGCGGCATGGGCATCCACCGCCGCCTGTGGCGTGGCCGGCGGTTCGGCGCAGGCGGACAGTGCCAGGGCCAACGCGGCAAGGGGGGTCAGGATCCAGCGGCTCATCGGGATGTCCTCAGCGTGTCTTCAAAAAGCAGGGCGGCGCGGTTCAGAAGCGCAGGTGGCGCACGGACTTGCCGTTGCGGCGGATCAGGCGCAGCGCCTCGATGCCGATCTGGATGTGGTTCTCCACGTATTCCGCGCTGACCACCGCGTCGCTGGCCTCGGTCTTCACCCCTTCCGGAATCATCGGCTGGTCGGACACCAGCAGCAGCGCGCCGCTGGGGATGCGGTTGGCGAAGCCGGCGGCGAAGATGGTGGCCGTTTCCATGTCGATGGCCATGCAGCGCAGCCGACGCAGGTATTCCTTGAACGCCTCGTCGTGCTCCCACACCCGGCGGTTGGTGGTGTAGACGGTCCCGGTCCAGTAGTCGTGGTCGAGATCGCGGATCATGGTGGACACCGCACGCTGCAGGGCGAAGGCGGGCAGCGCCGGCACCTCGGCGGGCAGGTAGTCGTTGCTGGTGCCCTCGCCGCGGATGGCCGCGATCGGCAGCACCAGGTCGCCCAGCTGGTTCTTCCGCTTCAACCCGCCGCACTTGCCCAGAAACAGCACTGCCTTGGGTGCGATGGCCGACAGCAGGTCCATCAGGGTGGCCGCGTTGGGGCTGCCCATGCCGAAGTTGATCATGGTGATGCCATCGGCGGTGGCGCTGGGCATGGGCCGGTCGCGGCCCACCACCGTGGCGCCGGTGAGGCGGCTGAAGTGGTCCAGGTAGCCACCGAAGTTGGTCAGCAGGATGTGTTGGCCGAACTCGGCCAGCGGCACGCCGGTGTAGCGCGGCAGCCAGTTCTCGACGATCTGTTCTTTTTCTTTCATCCGTCCATTCTGCCACGGCATGACTTCAGTCACGTTGGCAGGCCGTCGGAGCCGGGCTAGCTTGCGGGGCTGGATCATCATCACCGGGGAAACATCATGTTGCGACCACTGACCGCCGCGCTCGCCGCGGTCCTGCTTGCCCTGCCCGCCGCGGCCGGCGCCGATGGGGGTACGAAGGTTCCCCGCTTTGCCGAGGATCCCTACACCAGCACCTACGTGCCCGTTGCCGCCGCACCGGTGCTGATCCAGGGCGCCACCGTGCTGACCGGCACCGGCGAGCGCCTGGACAGCACCGACGTGCTGATGGAAAGCGGGCGCATCACCGCCGTCGGGCAGGGCCTGGCCGCACCCGCAGGCGCGGTGCTGGTGGATGGCAGCGGCAAGTGGGTCACTCCGGGCCTGATCGACGTGCACTCGCACCTGGGCGTCTATCCCAGCCCGGGCGTGCGCGCGCACAGCGACGGCAACGAGATGACCGGCGCGGTCACCGCCCACGTCTGGGCCGAGCACTCGGTGTGGCCACAGGATCCCGGCTTCGGCGCGGCCCTGGCGGGCGGCATCACCTCGCTGCAGATCCTGCCCGGCTCGGCCAACCTGGTGGGCGGGCGCGGCGTGACCCTGAAGAACGTGGCCTCCACCACGGTGCAGGAAATGAAGTTTCCCGGCGCCCCGCACGGCCTGAAGATGGCCTGCGGCGAAAACCCCAAGCGGGTCTACGGCCAGCGCGGCGGCCCGGCCACGCGCATGGGCAACATGGCCGGCTACCGCGCCGCCTTCATCGACGCGGCCGAATACCTGCGCAAGCACGATGACTCCGGTGGGCAATCCAGTCGCCGCGGGCGTGATTCCTCCAACGGCAGCGGCCCGGGCAAGCGCGATCTCAAGCTCGACACCCTGGCCAGCGCGATCAACGGCGATGTACTGGTGCACATCCACTGCTACCGCGCCGACGAGATCGCCCAGATGATGGACCTGGCCGAGGAGTTCAACTTCCAGGTCGCCGCCTTCCACCATGGTGTGGAGGCGTACAAGCTGGCCGATGAACTGGCCCAGGCCAACACCTGCGCCGCACTGTGGGCCGACTGGTGGGGCTTCAAGATGGAAGCGCTGGACGGCATCCAGGAGAACATCGCCCTGGTCGACCGTCCGGAAGGCAGCTGCGCGATCGTGCATTCCGATTCGGCCGAGGGCATCCAGCGCCTCAACCAGGAGGCCGCCAAGGTGATGGCCAGCGCCGCCCGCGCGGGCATGGAGATCGCCCCCGAGCGCGCGATCCGCTGGCTCACCGCCAACCCCGCCCGCTCCATGGGCATCCTCGATCAGACCGGCACGCTGGAGGCCGGCAAGATGGCGGATGTGGTGCTGTGGAACGGCAACCCCTTCAGCTCCTACGCGCTGGCCGAGAACGTGTGGATCGACGGCGCCCTGCTCTACGACCGGGCCAACCCGGCACTGCAGCCGGTGACCGATTTCAGCCTCGGTTTCGGCGTTGAAGGAGGTGCACGATGAGCCGCCGCACGTTCCGCCTGCGGGCACTTGCCGCCGCGGCGCTGGCGCTGGGCCTGGCCGCAGCCCCGGCGTTTGCCCAGGACCTGCTGATCCGCAACGCCACCGTGCATACCGCCACCGCCCAGGGCACGCTGCAGAACACCGACGTGATGGTGCGCGGCGGCCGCATTGCCGCGATCGGCAACGGCCTGGCCGCCGACGGCGTGCGCAGCGTTGATGCCCAGGGCAAGCCGCTGACCCCGGCGCTGTTCGGCGGCATCACCGGCATCGGCGTGGAAGAGGTGTCGGGCGAAGAGAGCGCGCGCGACACCAGCCTGGCCCTGGGCGATGGCACCAAGGACATGGTGGTGCGGCCGGAGTTCGACGTGACCCTGGCCTACAACCCGGACTCGATGCTGATCCCGGTCGCCACGTACGAGGGCATCGGCTTCACCCTGGTCAGCCCGGGCACTTCGGCCGGCGGTTCGATCATCGGCGGCCAGGGCGCGGTGTTCCGCCTGGACGGCGACCCCGACCCCACCGGCCCGAAGGTGCTGGCCCTGCGCCTTGGCGCACGCGCGGCGAACCTGTCCGGCAGCTCGCGGGCCGGGCAGTGGATGCTGCTCGACCAGCTGGTGGATGAGGCCCGCGGCCGCATTCCGGCCGATTCACACGCAGCCCTGCTGACCCCCTCCGGACGCGCCACCCTGGCCCGGTTCCTCGACGGCAACGGCCGGATCGTGGTGGGCGTGGACCGCGCCGCGGATATCCGCCAGCTGCTGCGCTGGGCGCGCCGCCAGGGCGTGCGCATCGCGATCAGCGGCGGCGCCGAGGCCTGGCGCCTGGCCCCGCAGCTGGCCGCAGCCGACGTGCCGGTGTTCGTCGACCCGCTGGACAACCTGCCCTCGGGCTTCGACCAGATCGCCGCCACGCTGGAAAACGCAGCGCGCCTGCGCGCGGGCGGAGTCAAGGTGGGGTTCACCCAGTCGGGCGACGCCTCGCACAACGCCCGCAAGGTGCGCCAGCTGGCCGGCAACGCAGTGGCCCACGGCCTGCCCTGGGATGACGGCCTGGCCGGCCTGACCCGGGTGCCGGCGGAAGCCTTCGGCGTGGCCGACCAGATCGGTACGATCGAGGTGGGCAAGCGCGCCGACCTGGCCCTGTGGTCCGGCGACCCGCTGGATGTGGCCCATACCGCCGAACAGGTGTGGTTCAACGGCACGGCGATCCCGATGCGCTCGCGCCAGACCGACCTGCGCGACCGCTACATGCACCGTCCCGCGCCACGCGCCGAGGGCGGCCTGCCGAGGGCCTATCCGCAGCGCTGATCCGGCACTGGGAAAACCCTTCACAGCCAGCCGAAACCTGCCAGCCCGGCCTTGATTGCAATCAAGGCCGGGCTTCTTCTTTGTGCCGATGATCAGGGCTGTACAGGCAGAAGGAGGAGTGACATGCATCCGGTACTGGTTGAACTGTTGGCCCGTCCCGTCGGCTGGCTGACCATTGGGGGAACGCTGATCATGATCGGCCTGGCAGCGGGTGTACCGCTGTTCATCAGGCACAGGGAAAAGGTGGAAGCCGCGGAAGCCGAGCGCAACAAGCGCTGAGCCGCCACAACGCCACGGCAACACACGACCGGGCACACTGTGCTGCCCGACATTGAGAATTGCCCATGGCCGTATACGACATCCGGATCCCCGATACCGCGCGCCTGGACCAGGCCGGCCGGTTTGCACTCGACTCCCGCGGCCCGGAGGGTATTGCCGCCGAACTGCAGGACGCCCTGCGCGGCACCGCCCTGTTCGAACGCTGGCGCCTGACCCAGGAAGAGCCGGATGAAGTGGACCCGGCCCTGGGCGCAGTGGACCCGCAGGCCTCGGTCAGCGGTCGCCAGCGCAACCTGGGCATCGACCTGGTGGTGGACACCAGCATCTCCGGCGACCTGCTGCGCCATCGCCTGGGGCTGCTGGCCGGCAGCGCCTGGGAACTGCGCAACGTCCGCTGAGCGGACGACCGTGACCTCATCTCCCCAACAGGTGTTGCTCTCCTGGAGCGGCGGCAAGGATGCGGCGTGGACGCTGCATCTGCTGAAGCAGGATCCAACCGTCCGCGTGGTTGGCCTGTTCACCACGCTCACCGAAGGCCAAGAGCGCGCTTCGATGCAGGGCGTGCGCCGCGATGTGATCTGCGCCCAGGCCGATGCCGCGGGCCTGCCGCTGATTGAATCGATGATCCCGCAGGACTGCGACAACGCCCGCTACGAAGCGGCGTTTGCAGACGGCCTGGCACAGGCCGCCGCGCGCTGGCCCGGGCTGTCCACGATGGCCTACGGCGACCTGCTGCTGGCCGATGTGCGCGACTGGCGCCGGGCGCTGTGCGCGCGACTGGGCTGGGAGGCGCTGTTTCCGCTGTTCGGCCGCGATACCGGAACCGTGGCCGCGGACATGATCGCCGCCGGCCTGCGCACCCATCTGTGCTGCGTGGATACCCACCAGCTGGACGCCGGCTTTGCCGGCAGCCGGTTCGACGCGGCGCTGCTGGAAAGCCTGCCTGCCGGGGTCGATCCGTGCGGTGAAAACGGCGAGTTCCACACATGCGTGTCCGCCGGGCCGATGTTCGACCGGCCCCTGGCCATCGCGCAGGGTGAAACCGTACTGCGCGACGGCCGCTTCGCCTATACCGATTTCGTGCCGGCGGGCTAGCCGCGCAGTGCGGCAGCGTGGTGGGCGATGTGATCGCCGATGAAGCTGGAGATGAAGTAGTAGCTGTGGTCGTAGCCGGGCTGCATGCGCAGCTCCAGCGGGTGTCCCGCAGCCTCGGCCGCCGCGCGCAGCAGCTCCGGCTTCAGCTGGCCTTCGAGGAACTCGTCTGCATCCCCCTGGTCGATCAGCAGCGGCAGCTGCTCCGCCGCGCCCTGCTTCACCAGTTCCACGGTGTCGTACTGCTTCCACGCCTCGCGGTCATCGCCCAGGTACGCACTGAACGCCTTCTCGCCCCACGGCACCTGGGTTGGCGCCACGATCGGCGAGAACGCCGAGACGCTGCGGTAGCGGCCCGGATTCTTCAGGGCGATGGTCAGCGCGCCGTGCCCGCCCATCGAATGGCCGCTGATCGCGCGCACGTCGCTGGCCGCGTCGTCGGCTTCCACCCACGCGGGCAGCTCGTCGACGATGTAGTCGTACATGCGGTAGTGCTTCGCCCACGGATCACGGGTGGCGTTGAGGTAGAAGCCGGCGCCCTGGCCCAGGTCATAGGCCTCGTCGTTGGCCACATCCTCGCCGCGCGGACTGGTATCCGGGGCCACGATGATGATCCCGTGCTCGGCCGCATAGCGCTGCGCACCGGCCTTGGTGATGAAGTTCTGCTCGTTGCAGGTCAGGCCCGAGAGCCAGTACAGCACCGGCAGCTTTCCGCCCTGCGCCGCCTGCGGCGGGAAGTACACGCCCACTGTCATGTCACAGCCCAGCACCTCGGAGCGGTGCCGGTACACATCCTGCCAGCCGCCAAAGATGGCGCGGTGTTCAAGTCTTTCCATCCTGTTCACTCCAATTCACGGTAGGTCGGGGCTACGCCCCCGACGGCCCGCGGATCACGCAATCGCGCGTTCACCGCGACCCATGCATCCCCGCGTCGGCCGCGTAGGGCCGACCTACGGCATCAGTCCGCCGTAGATCGGGGTAACGCCCCGACGCTCAGTAACGGATGACGGTGCGGATGGACTCGCCCTTCTCCATCAGCTCGAAGGCCTCGTTGATGCGCTCCAGCGGCAGGGTGTGGGTGACGAAAGGCTCCAGCTTGATGTCGCCCTTCATCGCGTCCTCCACCATGCCCGGCAGCTCGGTGCGGCCCTTCACCCCGCCGAACGCGGTGCCCAGCCACTTGCGCCCGGTCACCAGCTGGAACGGACGGGTGCTGATCTCCTTGCCCGCGCCGGCCACGCCGATGATCACGCTCTGGCCCCAGCCGCGGTGGGCACACTCCAGTGCCGAGCGCATCACCTCCACATTGCCGATGCACTCGAAGCTGTGGTCCACGCCCCAGCCGGTCATCTCCACGATCACTTCCTGGATCGGCCGGTTGTAGTCCCTCGGGTTCACGCACTCGGTGGCGCCCATCTGCTTCGCCAGCTCGAACTTGGCCGGGTTGGTGTCGATGGCGATGATGCGTCCCGCTTTTGCCTGCACCGCGCCCTGGATCACCGCCAGGCCGATCGCGCCCAGGCCGAACACGGCCACGCTGTCACCTTCCTGCACCTTGGCGGTGTTGTGCACCGCGCCGATGCCGGTGGTCACGCCGCAGCCGAGCAGGCAGGTGTGCTCCGGGTTGGCCTCCGGGTTGACCTTGGCCAGCGAGACCTCGGCCACAACGGTGTGCTCGGCGAAGGTGGAGCAGCCCATGTAGTGGTACACCGGCTTGCCCTTGTAGCTGAAGCGGGTGGTGCCATCGGGCATCACACCCTTGCCCTGGGTGGCGCGCACGGCCACGCACAGGTTGGTCTTGCCGCTCTTGCAGAACAGGCACTCGCCGCACTCGGCGGTGTACAGCGGGATCACGTGGTCACCCGGCTTGACGCTGGTGACGCCCTCGCCCACCTCGACCACGATACCCGCGCCTTCATGGCCGAGAACCGCGGGGAACACGCCCTCGGGGTCCTCGCCCGACAGGGTGAAGGCGTCGGTATGGCACAGCGCGGTGTGGGTGATCTTCACCAGCACCTCGCCCTTCTTCGGCCCTTCCAGGTCCAGTTCAACGATTTCGAGCGGCTTGCCGGCTTCAAACGCAACGGCGGCACGGGTCTTCATGGCGATACTCCTGCAAGGATGTGTGGGAGGTGCGGCGGCGGACGCCGCGATGACGATGGATTTCAGGGGCGCTTCATTTCAGGTAGGAACGGATCAGCCCGGTCATCTCGGCGACCCGCGCCTGGCGGTCCTGCGGGTCGGCGGCAGGCTGGCCGAACTGTTCGCGCAGGTGCGATTCCAGCACCTCGCTCATCAGCCCGTTGATCGCACCGCGGATGGCCGCGATCTGCTGCAGCACCGGGCCGCAGTCGGCCCCGGCCTCGAGCGCGCGCTCCAGCCCGTCGCACTGGCCGCGGATGCGGCGGATGCGGGCCAGGACCTTCTTTTTCTCTTCGGGTGAGTGCGGCATGGCGGGCGGCCTGAACTATAGTGGGGGATAGTATATCGGCCGACTGTGGCGCCGGCCACCGGACAAGCCACGGGCCGGTTGTCCATACTTGCTGCATGACTCCCGGGCTTCCTGTGAAATTCCTGCACACCGCCGACTGGCAGCTCGGCAAGACCTTCGGTTTCGAAGCCAACGACGACGGCCGCGACCCCGCAGCCGCGCTGGCCCAGGCGCGCTTCGAGGCCGTGGCCACCATTGCCCGGCTGGCGGTGGAACACGGGGTGGCCGCGGTACTGGTGGCGGGCGATGTGTTCGAAAAGCCCGGCCTGTCGGACGACTCGCTGCGCCGCGCCTTCCTGGCCATGGCCGCTTATGACGGTCCGTGGGTGCTGCTGCCCGGCAACCACGACGCCGCGCTGGCCGAAAGCGTGTGGACGCGCGCCGCGCGCATGGGCATCGTGCCCGCCAACGTGGTGCTGGCGCTGGAGCCCGGTGTATTCGAACTGGCCGACACCGGTCTGGCGGTGCTGGCCGCGCCACTCACCCAGCGCCATGTGCACGATGACCTCAGCGCCGCCTTCGACGGCTGGGAAACGCCGGCGGGGCTGCTGCGCATCGGCCTGGCGCACGGCAGCGTGAGCGGGATCCTGCCCGAACAGGCGGACTCGCCCAACCCCATCGCTCCCGATCGCGCCGCCCGCGCGCGGCTCGATTACCTGGCCCTGGGCGACTGGCACGGCACCAGACAGATCGATGCCCGCACCTGGTACAGCGGCACGCCCGAGCCGGATCGCTTCAAGGCCAATGACCCGGGCAACGTGCTGCTGGTGGAACTGGACGCGCCCGGCGCCCTGCCGCGCGTCACCCCGCTGCGGGTGGCCCGCCACCGCTGGCAGGAGCGCCGCGAACAGGTGGATGGCAGCGCCGACGTGGAGCGCCTGGCCGGAACACTGCGTGCCCTGGATGCCGGCGACGTGGTGCGCCTGGCCGTCGAGGGCATGACCGACTTCGCCACCGCCGAAGCACTGCGCCAGGCGATCGACGATGCCCGCGCCCGCGCACACGTGCTCGAGGCCGACCTGGGCGGCCTGCGCCTGGATCCCACTGAAGCCGACCTCGCCGCAATGCAGGTCGACGGCGCCCTGGCCGAAGTGGTGGCCGACCTGCACGGCTTGCAGGACGATCCCGACCAGGCCGCCGTGGCCCGCGAGGCGCTGCGCCAGTTGTTCAATGTGCTCAGGCGCACGGAAGGAGCCGCGCGGTGAAGCTGCAGCGCCTTCGCATCGAACAGTTCCGCAAGTTCGCCGCCCCGGTCGAGATCGCCGGGCTGGAAGACGGACTGAACGTATTCCACGGCCCCAACGAGGCCGGCAAGAGCACGCTGGCCCACGCGCTGCGCACGCTGTTTTTCGAGAAGCACAAGACCCGCGGCGACTTTGCCGCCACCATCCTGCCCGCGGGGGCGGACGGGGTCGCGCCGGTGGTGGAAGCCGACTTCCTGCTGGGCGGCGTGCAGTGCGCGCTGCACAAGACCTTCCTGCAATCGCCGCGGGCGCGGCTGACAGTCGGCAGCGACAGCTGGGACGGCGACACCGCCGACGAGGAGCTGGCCCGCCGGCTGGGATTTTCGCTGGCCGGGCGCGGCGCCAGCCGTGCCGAGACCCGCGGCATCCCCGGCCTGCTGTGGATCGAGCAGGGCGACAGCCACAGCATCGCCACGCCGCTGGACCACGCCCGCGGCACCCTGCAGGAGCGGCTGAAGGACATCATCGGCGACATCTCCAGCAGCGCCGGCGGGCGCGTGGCCGCCGAGGTGGAGAAGGACCTGCGCGCCCTGCGCACCCGCACCGGCCGCCCCACCGGCGTACTGGCCAGGGTGAACGAGGAGCTTGAGCAGGCCTCCCACCGCCAGACTGACCTGCAGGAGCGCGCCAACACCTATGCCGCGCTGATCGACCGGCTGGCCCGCGACGCGGAACAGCTCACCGGGCTGGAGCGAAGCAGGCCGTGGGAGGAGATCGAGGCGGCGAAGAAAGCCGCCGAAGCCCGCCTCGCCCGCCTGCAGCCCCAGGCCGAGGCGCTGCAGGCCAGGCAGCGCGAATTGCTGGAGCTGCGCCAGCGCATCCAGGACACCGCCGACCAGCGCCAGACCCGCGCCGACGGACTGGAAGAGCTGCGCCGCCAGCGCGCGCAGCTGGAACAGGCCGAAGCAGGCATCAAAGCCCTGGCCGCGCGCCAGGCACAGGCCCAGACCCGCCACGACGGCGCGCAAACCATCCGGCGACAGGCGGAAGCGACGCTGCGGGCCGCCGCCCAGTCCGCCGAGCGCGAACGCCTTGCTGCCGAGGCCGGACGGCTGGAGCGGCAGGCCGACCAGGCCACCCGGGTGCTGGCCGAGGCGGCGGAGAAGGTCGAGGCCCTCGCCGCGCTGCGCACCCGCGCCGCGGCCACCGGCATCGATCCCACCCTGCGCGCCGCGCTGCACCAGGCCGAGACCGCGCTGCATGAAAACCGCATCCGCCGCGAAGCCGTTGCCACCCGTGTCACCTGGCGCCTGCAGCCCGGGCGCAGCGTGCAGGCCACCGGCCACGGCGCTCTGGATGGCGAAGGCGAGCTGCTGGCCAGCGCCCCGGTGACGCTTGGCATCGAGGGCGTTGGCGAGATCAGCGTGATCCCCGGCGGCGAGGACGTGCAGCGCCTGGGCACCCAGGCCGAGGCACTGGAAGCGCAGCGCCGGCAGCTGCTGGATCAGATCGGCGTGGCCACCCCGGTCGAGGCCGAAGAGCGCCACGCGCAGCATGCCCGCCTGCTGGACGAAATCCGCACCCTGGAGCGCGACCGCGACGTGGCGCTCGGCGGTCACGATGACGCCCACTGGCGCGCCGCACTGGCTGACGCCCGCGGCCAGGCCGCGGACATCGCCCGGCGCCTGTCCACCCTGGGCGAGGCCGCCAACGATGCCGACACCCCGCCGCTGGAAGCGGCCCAGCGTCAGCTGGACGACGCGGAGCAGGAGGCCCGCGCCGCCGCAGACCAGCTGCAGGCCAGCCGCGAGGCGCTCACCTCCACCCAGCTGCAGCTGGAGCGGCTGCAGGCCGGCATCGCCGCGGCCGCCCGCAATCTGGAAAGCGCTGAAGCCCGCGAACTGGATGCCCGCCAGTTGACCCGGCTGGAAGGTGACCGCGCCCGCGAGACAGCACTCGGCCTGGCCATCGAGCAGCTGCAGGCCGCGCTGCGCGAACACAGTCCGGAGCTGCTGCAGGCGGAGGTCAATCGCCTCGGCCGCTCGCTCGACACCCTGGCGCAGGAACGCGCGAGCCTGCGCGAAGCCATCACCGCCGCGCGCTCGCGGGTGGAAACC
>DXCY01000131.1 GCA_019115725.1 Candidatus Luteimonas excrementigallinarum | reverse complement strand
GCTGTCGCTGCTGGGCACCGGGCTGGAGGCGCTGCATGCCGGCCTGGGCGTCTGGGCGTGGAGGCTGGCTGCCTGGTGCTTTGATCTGTCCTGGCCGCTGTTCGGCTGGCTGGCCGACAGCCGCTTCTCCCTGTGGTGGCTGCCCGAGGCGCGCTGGTACGCGCTGCCGCTGGCGTTGCTGGGCGCATTCTGGCTGCTGCTGCCGCGCGGAGTGCCGGGCAAGGCGCTGGCGGCGCTGCTGTGGCTGCCGCTGCTGTGGCCCGACCGGGAGCTGCCACGCCAGGGCGAGGCCGAGCTGGTGGTGCTGGATGTGGGGCAGGGGCTGTCGGTGCTGGTGCGCACGGCACGCCATACCTATCTGTATGACATGGGGCCGGCGGTGCCTGACGGTTACGACGCGGGTGAGCGGGTGGTGGCGCCGGCCCTGCTGGCGCTGGGCGTGCGGCGCCTGGATGGGGCGGTGGTCAGCCACGGTGATGCGGATCATGCCGGCGGCCTGGGCGCGGTGCTGCGCCGCTTCCCGGTGCGGGCGCTGTTTGCGCCGAACGGTTCGCCGCAGCAGGGCGAGGCGGCGCCATGCCTGGCCGGCGGCGGATGGCAGGTGGACGGCGTGCGCTTCACCTTCCTCCATCCGACCATGCACTTTCCATATCTGGGCAACGAGGCCAGCTGCGTGCTGCGTGTGGAAACCGCCCACGGCGTGGCGCTGCTCACCGGCGATATCGGCCGGGTGGTGGAGCGGGAAATGACCCGGCGCGATCCCGGTTCCGTGCGTGCGGATATCGTGCTGGCGGCCCACCACGGCAGCCGCGGGTCGTCCGATCCGATGTTCATCCAGGCTACCGGAGCCGGGTACGCGCTGGTCTCCGCGGGATATGGCAACCGGTTCGGCCATCCCGATGGCGAAGTGGTCCAGCGTTGGCAGCAGGCCGGGGCCAGCGTGCTGTCCACCGCTACTGGCGGTGCCCTGCGCCTACGGCTGGAGGAGGGCGGCGTGTTGGCCCGGCAGCACCGGCAGGCCCGGCCGCGGCTGTGGGATGCCGCCCGCCGCCTGGCCGCCGCGTCCCCCGCGGAGGAAGTGCCCTGATTGCCGGGTGGCCCCGGCGCGGGGCCGGATAGCGGCCCGCGCGTCGCCCTACGCTATCCTATCCGCCGGTTTTATCCGGCCCGCGGGGCCTTGGGGATATACGTGCTGGAACTGGTCAAGGCAGGTGGCTGGCCGATGATTCCGCTGCTGATGCTGTCGGCGGTGGGGCTGGCGATCGTGGTCGAGCGCCTGTGGGCGCTGCGCCGGCAGGCGGTGATGCCCGCCGGGCTGGGCGCGGAAGTGCGCAGCTGGGCCGGGCGCGGGCGGCTGGATCCGGCCCATATCGACTCGCTGCGGACCAATTCCCCGCTGGGCGAACTGCTGGCCGCGGCGCTGGACGTGCGCAACCGCCCGCGTGACGAGATCCGCGAGCGCATCGAAGACACCGGCCGCCACCTGGTGCACCGCATGGAGCGCTATCTGGACGCGCTGGCCACCGTGGCTTCCACCGGTCCGCTGCTGGGCCTGTTCGGCACCGTGGTGGGCATGATCCAGATGTTCCTGGGGGCGATGGAATACGGGGTGGGCGATGTCAGCCAGCTGGCCGGCGGCATCGGCAAGGCGCTGGTGTGCGCGGCCATGGGCATGGTGGTGGCGGTGCCGGCGCTGATCTTCCATCGCTGGTTCCGCAGCCGCATCGACGGCTACATCGTGCAGATGGAAAAGGAAGCCATCCAGCTGCTGGACGTGCTGGACCCACGCTCGCGCCGCGCCGCCGCTGTGGCCGAGCCGGCAGCGGCCGCCAACCCGCTGCCTGCACGGGGCTGACCCGGGGTGCGCATCCGCGACCGCCGCAGCGAGGGCGAGCCCGAGATCAATCTCGTGCCGCTGATCGACGTGATCCTGGTGCTGATCATCTTTTTCGTGGTCACCACCACCTTCGACACCAGCTCGGTACTCAAGCTGCAGCTGCCCAGCGCCAGCACCGACCAGACCGAGGCGCCCAGCCAGGCGCTGAGCGTGCTGGTCAATGCCGAGGGCCGCTACTTCATTGATGAGCACGAGGCGCTGCGCACCGATGTGGAGTCGCTGAAGCGCACTATCATTGAAGTGGCCGGTGAGGACCGCCAGCGGCTGGTGCTGCTGCGCGCCGATGCCCGCACCCCGCACCAGGCAGTGGTGACGGCGATGGAAGCGCTGGGTCAGCTGGGCTTCCGGCACGTTTCAATCGCCACGGCACCCGATCCGGCGGTGGCCCGGTGAGCGGGCGGACCCAGCCAGCCGGCGACGGCCAGCAGGCCGCCTGGCCGATCTACCGGCGCCTGCTCGGTTATGCGTGGCGCTACTGGCCGCTGCTGCTGGTGGCGCTGGTGGGCATGAGTATCGAGGCGGTGGCCGGCGCGGCATTCGTGCAGCTGATGGATCCGTTGGTCAACGACGGCTTCGTTGATCCGCAGCCGCGCATGGCGGTGCTGTTGCCGCTGGCCATCGTCGGCCTGTTCGTGATGCGCGGCATCGCTACTTTCGCCACCGATTACGGCATGGCCCGGGCCGGCCGCAGCGTGGTCCGCGACCTGCGCGAGCTGGTGCTGGCCAAGTACCTGCGCCTGCCCAGCACCAGCTTCGACCGCGAGTCGGTGCCGGTGATGGTCAGCCGCCTGAACTTCGATACCGAGCAGGTCACCCAGGCCAGCGCGGATGCGCTCAAGGTGATCGTTGCCGATGGCCTGACCATCCTGCTGCTGCTGGCGATCATGTTCATCACCAGCGTCAAGGTGACCCTGGCGATGATCGTGATCGCGCCGCTGATCGGGGTGCTGGTGTGGGTGGTGGGCAAGCGCTACCGGCGTATCAGTGGCGGCATCCAGACCGGCATGGGCGATCTGGCCCAGGCGGCCGAGCAGTCGCTGGCCGCCCAGCAGGACGTGAAGGTGTACGGCGCGCAGCAGTTCGAGCGTACCCGCTATTCGGGCCTGGCCAACCGCATCCTGCGCCTGAACATGAAGGTTGAAACCACCCGCGCGATTGCTTCGGCGATGGTCCAGATCCTGGCCGCGATCGCGCTGGCCGGGATCGTCTGGGTGGCCACGCGCGAGGCGCTGGTGGGCCAGCTCAACCCCGGCGAGTTCGTGAAGCTGATGACCGCGATGATGGGCATCATCCCGTCGCTGCGCCGGATCACCAATGTGCAGAGCGTGATCGGCCGCGGCGTGGCGGCGGCCGAGCGCCTGTTCCAGGTGCTGGATACCGAAGAAGAGCGCGATACGGGCAAGACCACGCTGGATCGCGCGCGCGGCGAACTGGTGTTCCGGGATGTGGATCTGCGCTACAGCCGCGATGGAGACGATGCGCCGGGCATGGCTCTGCAGGGCATCAGCTTCGTGGCGCGGCCGGGCACGGTCACTGCCATCGTCGGCCGCTCCGGCAGTGGCAAGACCAGCCTGGTGCGCCTGGTGCCGCGGTTCTACGAACCGAGCGCCGGTCGCATCACCCTGGACGGCGTGTCCCTGGATGACTACCGCCTGGCCGATCTGCGCCGGCAGATCGCCCTGGTCGGCCAGCAGGTCATGCTGTTTGACGACACCGTGGCGGCCAACATCGCCTACGCCGCCGACGCCGATGCCAAGGCACTGGAGCAGGCGGCGCGCGATGCCAACGCGCTGGAGTTCATCGAGCGTCTGCCGCAGGGCATGGAGACGCCGATTGGCGAGAACGGATCGCTGCTGTCCGGCGGCCAGCGCCAGCGCCTGGCGATTGCCCGGGCGATCCTGCGCGACGCCCCGATCCTGATTCTCGACGAGGCCACCGCTGCGCTGGACACCGAGTCCGAGCGGCTGGTGCAGGACGCCCTCAACCGGCTGATGCCCGAGCGGACCACGCTGGTCATCGCCCACCGCCTGTCCACCATCGAGCACGCCGACCAGGTGCTGGTGCTCGACCAGGGCCGGCTGGTGGAGCAGGGCACCCATGCGGAGCTGCTTGCCCAGGGCGGCCTCTACGCCCACCTGCATAACATGCAGTTCCGCGAGGGCGGCGAATGATGCCGATGGTTGCACATGGCCCGTAAGCCCCCTTCCTGGTGGTTCGACGGTGCTCGCGTTCCGGTCTCTGCCCGTGCGCTGTCGCAGCTCTACGCCAGCGCCGTGTCCACCCGCAGCTGGCTCTACCGCAAGCGCCTGCGCCGCAGCGTGGCGGTGGAGGTTCCGGTGATCGTGGTGGGCAACCTGATTGCCGGCGGCAGCGGCAAGACCCCGCTGGCGATCGCCCTGGTAGAGCGCCTGCGCGCGGCGGGCTACACCCCGGGCGTGGCCAGCCGCGGCTACGGCCGCGAGGATGAAAAGCACGCGCGCTGGGTGGAGGCGGATACCGATCCGCGCGTGGGCGGTGATGAGCCCGTGCTGATTGCCGCCCGCACCGGCGCAAAAGTGCGCGTGGACCGTGATCGCGCCGCCGCGGCGCGTGCCCTGGTCGCCGCGGGCTGTGATGTGGTGGTCTGCGATGACGGCCTGCAGCACTACCGGCTGCGCCGTGATATCGAGATCGAGGTGATCGATGGCCGCCGCCGCTACGGCAACGGCCTGCTGATCCCGGCCGGCCCGCTGCGCGAGCGCGCCGCGCGCAGTGGCAGCGTTGATTTCCGCGTGGTCAACGGCGGTGCGGAAGGTGTGGCCGAGCCGGGCTTCGGTGAATGGCCCATGCGCCTGCAGACCAGCCGGGTGCAGCCGATGCGCGGCGGACGTCCGCTGCCGCTGGCCACGTTCGCCAACAGCCGGGTACATGCTGTGGCCGGCATCGGCGACCCGGAGCGCTTCTTCTCCACCCTGCGTGCGCAGGGGATTGCCGTGGTGCCCCATGCTTTCCCGGATCATCACCGCTACAGCGCCGCGGACCTGCAGTTCGGCAGCGACCTGCCGGTGCTGATGACCGAAAAGGACGCGGTGAAATGCCGCCCCTTCGCCGCCGACCGCCACTACAGCGTTCCCATTACCGCCGAACTTCCCGAAGCCTTCTGGATCACCCTGCTGGATCGCCTCGCTCCGTAGAAGCGCGCCACCCGCGTGACCCGGGTGACCCCAGGCCGCGCAGTCCCTCCCGGCACCCGTCATCACCAAACCCCTCATGCGAGAATCTCCCGCATGAACACCCCTGATTTCGTTGTTGCCATCCCCGCGCGCTTCGCCTCCACCCGCCTGCCCGGCAAGCCCCTGCAGCTGATCGCCGGTGAGCCGATGATCCTGCACGTGGCCCGCCGCGCGCTGGCCGCCGGTGCCCGGGAAGTCCGCGTGGCCGCGGATGACCCACGCATCGCCGAAGCGCTGGAAGGCAGCGGCGTGCGCGTGGCCATGACGTCCACCAGCCACCAGTCCGGCACCGACCGCCTGGCCGAATGTGCCGATATCGCCGGCTGGGACGATGACGTGGTGGTGGTCAACCTGCAGGGCGATGAGCCCTTCGCCCCCGCTGCCGGTATCCAGGCCGTGGCCCGCATCCTGGTGGAGTCGGGCGCGCCGATGGCCACGCTCGCCACCCCGGTGGAAAGTGCCGAAGCCCTGTTTGATCCCAATGCGGTGAAGCTGGTGCGCGCCGCCAGCGGCGATGCGATGTATTTCAGCCGCGCGCCGCTGCCGTGGGCCCGCGATGCCTTCGCCAGCGACCGCGGTCGGCTGCCGGCCGGCGGACCGTGGCTGCGGCATATCGGCATCTATGCCTACCGGGCCGGCTTCCTGCGCACTTTTGCGGCGATGCCGCCCGGTCAGCTGGAGCAGCTGGAGGCCCTGGAGCAGTTGCGCGTGCTGGAAGCCGGCCATCGCATTGCAGTGGGGATCACCCCGCAGCCCTTTCCTCCCGGCGTGGATACGCCCGCCGACCTGGAGCGCGCCCGCAAGCACCTGGCAGCGCGACTCGACCCGGACACGGAGCAGCAGCCATGACCCGGCCCATCAACCTGCTGGTGGTCTGCCTGGGCAACATCTGCCGCTCGCCGATGGCCGAGGGTGCGCTGCGCGCGCGCCTGGACGAAGCCGGGCTGGACCACGTGCGGGTGGACTCGGCCGGTACCAGCGACTGGCACGTGGGCAAGCCGCCCGACAGCCGCTCCATCGCCACCGCCGCGCGCCACGGCGTGGATATCTCCGGTCAGCGGGCACGGCAGCTGCATGAGGATGATTACCGGCGTTTCGACTGGGTGCTCTGCGCCGACCTGCAGAACCTGGCCGATGTACAGGCCCGCAGGCCGCAGCAGGCCACCGCGCGCATCGAGTTGCTGACCCGTTGGGCCGGTGTGCACGCCGATGTGGATGAAGGCGCCGTGCCTGATCCCTATACCGGCGGGCGGGAGGAGTTCGAACACGTGTGGCGGATGGTGGATGCGGTGGCCAGGGCGGCGGTGACGCGCCTTCGCGCCGGTATTGACGCATAATCCGGCGATCGTCCGTTTCGACCCGTACCCCATGGATGCACAGGTCGCCCCGGAGTTTCCGGACTCCATTGAATGGCTCAACCTCGCCGGGCCGCTGCGCATGGCGCAGCTGCGGGGCAAGGTGTGTGCGCTTGCTTTCATCAATGCCGGGTCGGCGTGGTCCATCCAGCGGCTGAACGATCTGGTGACCCTGCTGGGCCGCCATCGCGAAGGCCTCAACGTGGTGGCGGTGCACGTGCCGCGCTTCGAGCATGAGCGCGATGCGCGTCGGGTGGCGCGGCGGCTGCGCCGGCATGGATTCGATTTCCCGCTGGGCCACGATCCCGATTGGACCCTGTGGCAGCACTACGATGTGCAGGCCTGGCCCACGGTGGTGCTGATCGACGGCGACGGGATGGTGTGCGGACGGGTGGTGGGCGACGGGCCGCTGCGCGAGCTGGATGCCCAGGTGGCCGATCTGGTGCGCGCGCTGGTGCCGCGTTCGATCAATCCCGAGCCGATTGAACTGCGCCGCAGCGGTGAGCCTCCGCTGCCGCTGCGCTTCCCGATGGGCCTGGCTCTGGCCGGCAACTATCTCTACGTGGCCGACAGTGCCCACCACCGCGTGCTGGAGTGCGACCCGAGCGGGCGCATCCTGCGCCAGTTCGGCAGCGGCGGCCTGGGTTTCATCGACGGGCCGATGGAACTGGCCGCCTTCAACCAGCCGCAGGGCATCGCGGTGGAGCGCGACCTGCTGTACGTGGCCGATGCGGGCAACCACGCGGTGCGCCGGGTGCAGTTGCGCAGCGGTGACATCGATACCGTCGTGGGTGCCGGGCGCCCCGGTACGCCGGCAGACGGCACCGTGGCCAACCCGCGCGACACGGTGATGGACCGGCCGGTGGATGTGGCCCTCGCGGCGGGCTGTCTGTACGTGGCCAGCAGCGGCGACAACCGGGTCTGGGCCTATGGCCTGGGCGATCATTCGCTGCGCTGCCTCGCCGGATCGGGCCGGCTGGAAGTGACCGATGGCCTGGGCGCGGATGCTGCCTTCGCCGGGCCCGCCGGCCTGGCGGCCGTGCAGCAGACTGTCTACGTGGCCGACGCCGCCGGCTCGGCAATCCGCAGCGTCAATGCGCGCAGCGGCCAGGTGCAGACCGTGATCGGTCGCGATACCTGGGAGTTCGGCCGGGAAGACGGCCGCCGCACCGAGGCCCGCCTGCAGCAGCCACAGGCGATTGCCCTGGACCCCGATTCGCCCCGGCTGTGGATTGCCGATTCGGGCAATGACCTGCTGCGTTGCCTGCGCCTGGGCGGCGGAGAGGTGTCCACCTTCCCGCTGCCGCGCCCGCTGCACGGTCCGGCCGGACTGGCAGTGGGAGGGGGCGTGGTCTGGATCGCCGATACCGACGCGCACGCGGTGCTGCGCCTGGACGTTTCCACCGGGGATCTGCACCACATCCCCCTGGGCGAATGAGCCGGGACGGTA
>DXCY01000130.1 GCA_019115725.1 Candidatus Luteimonas excrementigallinarum | reverse complement strand
ATGCTGACATTGGCCGACTCGTCGGTTTCCGCCTCGCCGATGATCCGGATCCAGAGCGCCCGCCCGTCATTACGCAATCCCTGCAGCTCCAGATCGATGGGGAGGGCGCGCTCCGCGGCCGCGCGCAGGGCATCTCCCAGCCGCACCTGGTCGCCGATGTTCAGGCAGGTCAGCAGCCCTTCCATGGTGGTGGGGCGGGGCGTCTGGCCGAGAATTCGGCCGGCCTCGTCGGTCAGGTACAGCGCGTCGCGGCCGACTTCCCACTCCCAGCCGCCGATGCGGGCCAGCGCCTGGGCACGGGTGAACAGCGCACTGTCGCGCTTGAGGCTGGTGACATCGCTGAACAGCGAAATCACCTGGTAGGGCGTGTGGCCGCCCGGGGCGAACAGCGGCACGGTGTTGACCGAGAGCCAGCGCAGGCGGCGTTCGGCCTTGTGATACAGGCCGATCACGGTGCTTCCGGTGGCCTGGCCGCTGCGCAGGGTGCGCTGGCTGGGCAGATCCTCGAAGTCGATGCGGCGACCGGATTCGTCCAGCATCGTCCAGATTTCAGGGTCCAGCATCTGCCGCAGGCTGGTGTCGGGCTGGGCACCGAGGATGCGCATGGCGGCGGCGTTGGCCTGCAGCGCGTACCCCTCGGCGTCCATGGCCAGTACGCCCTTGTCGATGACCGACAGCAATTGACCATAACGCAGCTCGGCTTCGCGCCGCGCGCTGAGGTCACGCGCCACCGCCACCACGCAGCGGCGGCCGTCATGCATGAATCCGGCTGAGTGCACCTCCACCGGAAAGCGGCTGCCGTCCGCGCGCATGTTGGTCACTTCAATCACATAGGTGTCGCCACGGCGCAGGGTTTCGAGCACCGGCTGCATGTGATCCCGGGGCAGGTCCGGGTTGAGCACTTCGATGGGCTGGCCCACCACGTCCTCGCGTGGACGACGGTAGGCGGCCATGCCCGCGGCGTTGAGATCGAGCACGATGCCCTGCTCGTCGAGGATGCTGACCGGGTCGGGCACCGCGTCAAACAGCGCCCGGTAGCGGAGATCGGCGCTTTCGGCCTCGCGGCCGGCGGCGGCGAGGGCGTCGCGGGCACGGACCAGCAGTTCCCTCAGTTCCGCCGGCAGCGACGGATTGCTGCAGGCCGCATCGATGGCGGCGACGACGCGCTGGGGCGTATCCGGATCGGGCAGGGCGTCGGGCCTGCTGCGCGCCGGGCGGGTCATTTCAGTCGGCGTCCGCCGCCATGGCGCGGCCGGCACGACTGCCGCTTTCGCGCCCCAGCCGCGCAGCCAGCCAGTGGCCGGTTGCCGCCAGGGCGGGCAGGTCGATCCCGGTCTGGATGCCCATGCCATGGAGCATGTACACCACGTCCTCGGTGGCGACGTTGCCGCTGGCGCCGCGCGCGTACGGGCAGCCGCCGGTGCCGGCAACCGCCGCATCCACCACGGCCACCCCTTCCTCCAGGCAGGCGAGGATATTGGCCAGGGCCTGGCCCCAGGTGTCGTGGAAGTGCACAGCCAGGGCCTGCATCGGTACCTCCGCTGCCACGGCGCGCAGCATGGCCCGGGCCGCGCGCGGCGTCCCGGTTCCGATCGTGTCGCCCAGCGAGATTTCGTGGCATCCCATCTGGTGCAGTACACGCGAAACCCTCACCACCTCGGCCACCGGCACTTCGCCCTGGTAGGGGCAGCCGAGCACGGTGGAAACGTAGCCGCGCACGCGCACGCCGTCTTCGCGGGCACGCGCCAGCACCGGTTCGAAACGGCGCAGCGACTCGTCGATCGAGGCGTTGATGTTCCTGCGGTTGAAGGCTTCCGACGCCGCGGTGAAGACCGCGATCTCGTCTGCGCCGACCGCGCGGGCCCGCTCATAGCCGGCCTCGTTGGGTACCAGCACCGGATAGGACACGCCAGGCCGGCGTTCGATGGTGGAGAACACTTCGGCCGCGTCCGCCAGCTGCGGCACCCACTTCGGGCTGACGAAGCTGGTGGCTTCGATCGAGCGCAGCCCGGTGGCGGAGAGGCGGTTGATCAGTTCCACCTTGTCCGCGGTGGCCACGATGTGTTTCTCGTTCTGCAGTCCATCGCGGGGGCCAACTTCAACGATGCGTACGGCGGCTGGCAGGTGACCCATCAGTTGGCTTCCGCGTCGTGGGCGAGGGTGACCAGCACCGCATCGGCCCCGACGAAATCACCGGCGGCGGCGCGGACTTCCTCCACCGTGCCGTCGCGGGGCGCGCGCAGCGTCAGTTCCATCTTCATCGCTTCCATCACCAGCAGCTCATCGCCTTCGGCCACGGTATCGCCCGCGGTGGCCTTCACCAGTACCACGCGACCGGGCATCGGTGCGACCACGCGGCCGTCGCCGGTGGTTTCTGCAGCCGCATCGGGCTGGAAGGCGGGCACGTGCTCGAAAGCCAGCCGCCGCGTGCCGTCGTGCACCACAACCTGCTGGGCCGTGGCATCGACACGGAACCGGCGTGCTTCGCCATCCACCCGCAGTGACAGCAACGCCTCCTGCAGGTGAGCCCCTTCCACCAGAAGGGTGTGGCCGTCGCTGCGCAGCTGGTAGCGGCCGTCGCTGCCGCTGGCCTGGATCTCGTGGCAGAGCGTGCCGTGCTGGAGGCGCAGCTGGCGTTCGCCGGCCTGCCCCAGGCGCCAGCCATCGGCGCGCGCCCACGGGGAATGCGGCTCCGCGGTGGCGAGGGCCGCCTGCTGGCGGTCGCGCTCCTGCCGCAGCAGGGCTGTCACGGCTGCAGCGGCAATGGCGGCTGGCGCGGGTGGCTCGGTGGACGGCAGCAGCGCGTCCGGGTTCCGGTCCAGCCAGCTGGTATCGATGCTGGCCGCAGTGACCATCGGGTGGCGTACCAGCCGTTCCAGGAAGCCGATATTGGATTTGGGCCCGGCGATCGTGCTGGCCGCCAGGGCTTCGCGCATGCGGGCGAGGGCGCCCGCGCGGTCGTCGGCATGGACGATGAGCTTGGCGATCATCGGATCGTAGAAGATCGTGACCGTATCGCCCTCGACCACGCCCGAGTCCACCCGCACATTGCTGGAAGGAGCGGGCAGCGACAGGCGTTCCAGCCGCCCGGAGGCCGGCAGGAAACCGGCATCCGGATCCTCGGCATACAGGCGCGCTTCGATGGCATGGCCCTGCTGCGGGATGGCGTCCTGGCCCAGTGGCAGTGACTCGCCGGCGGCGACCCGCAGTTGCCATTCCACCAGGTCCAGCCCGGTCACCATTTCGGTCACCGGGTGCTCCACCTGCAGCCGGGCATTGATTTCCATGAACCAGAACTCGCCCGAGGGCGCAACGATGAACTCCACCGTGCCGGCATTGACGTAGTCGATCGCAGCAGCGGCGGTCACCGCGGCTTCGCCCATGCGCCTGCGCGATTCCGGGGTCAGGAACGGCGAGGGCGATTCCTCCAGCACCTTCTGGTAGCGGCGCTGGGCCGAGCATTCGCGCTCGTTGAGGTGGATGAGGTTGCCGTGGGTGTCGCCAAACACCTGGATCTCGATGTGCCGGGGCGAGGCGATGTAGCGCTCCAGCAGTACGCGGTCATTGCCGAACGCGTTCGCGGCCTCGCGCTGGCAGCTTTCCAGTGCGGCGCCGAACCCGTCAGCATCGTGGACGATGCGCATGCCCTTGCCACCGCCGCCGTGGGCGGCCTTGATCATCAGCGGAAAGCCGATCCGGCCGGCCTCCCGGGCCAGCAGCTGCGGCGACTGGTCTTCGCCCGCATAGCCCGGCACCACGGGCACGCCCGCGGCCTGCATCAGGTCCTTGGCGCCGGCTTTGCTGCCCAGCTTGCGCATGGACGCCGCGCGTGGACCGATGAAGGTGATGCCGGCCGCCTCCACGGCCTCGGCAAAATCGGCGTTCTCGCTCAGGAATCCATAGCCCGGGTGGATGGCCTGGGCGCCGCTGCGCCGGGCGACTTCAAGGATCGCGTCGGCGCGCAGGTAGCTGTCCTGCGGCCGCGGCCCGCCAATGGGCCAGGCCTCGTCGGCCAGACGCACATGCTGGGCGTCGGCATCGGCCTGCGAATACACCGCCACGGTGCGGATTCCCATGCGGCGTGCGGTACGGATCACGCGGCAGGCGATCTCGCCGCGGTTGGCAATCAGGATCTTCTCGAACATGTCCTTCCTGGTCATGGTCAGTTCCCGGCCCAGGCCGGCGCGCGCTTGTCGAGAAAGGCGCCAAGCCCTTCCTGGCCTTCCGGCGACACGCGCATGGCAGCGATGAGGTCGGCGGTGGCGCCATCAAGCGCATCGCGGTCGATATGCGGTTGCACGGAGCGGACAAGGGTCTTGGCCTGGGCCGCGGCCACCGGGCCGGCCTTCAGCAGCAGGTCCACCTGTGCCTGCACCGCGGCATCCAGCGTCTCGGCGGGCACCACCTGGTGCAGCAGGCCGATGCGTTCGGCCAGGGCGGCATCGAACATTTCGCCGGTGGCGAACCAGCGGCGCGCCTGGCGTGGCCCGATGGCGGCGATCACATATGGCGAAATGACCGCGGGCAGCAGGCCGAGGCGGCTTTCGGTCAGGCCGAACTTCGCTTCCGGCACGCCGATGGCGATATCGCAACAGGCCACCAGGCCCACGCCGCCGCCGAAGGCAGCGCCATGCACGCGGGCAATGGTGGGCTTGGGCAGCTCGTCGAGGGTGCGCATCAGTCGCGCCAGCTGCAGCGCGTCCGCGCGGTTCTCCGCTTCGCCCGCCGAGGCCATGCCGCGCATCCAGTTGAGATCGGCACCGGCGGAGAAGGAGCGTCCGGCGCCTTCCAGCACCACCACGCGCACGTCGGCCTCGCCTGCAAGCTGTTCCAGGGCGGAGGTCAGCGCGCTGATCAGCGCAGCGTCGAACGCGTTGTGCAGTTCGGGCCGCTGCAGCCGCAACCGGGCGACAGGGCCTTCGCGCGTGATCGTCAGTGCATCGGGCATGGGCGTCAGCTCACCGTTCTCGTGGCCGTCCATGATAGCGGTTCAGCCTCGGGCGACTGCCTGCACGCGACGGTCCTGGCCATGGGTGATATCGGGGCGATGTCGCGGCGATGAGGCGCTCAGTGGCCCAGCCGTCGGCGTCCCGGGCGGCGCTGGTCGCTGGTGGGGGTGATTTCCACGGCCAGGCTGAAGCTGCGCTCATCTCCCGGAAACATTGCGCCAACGCCAACGACCTGGCGGTTCACTTCCTTGCCATCGCCGTCGCGGACCACCAGCACCACCGAGTATTCCCAGGCGCCGCCTTCGGCCGGATGGCGGATGGTGCCTTCCACCTGCAGCGCGTTGGTGGTCGTGTGCGCCGGCTCCTCCCCCGGTGCGGGGGAGGGCGTATCAAAACGGAGATAGTGCCGGCAGGACGGGCAGCGTGAGGCGCTCTGCAGGATCGTGGTCTTGCAGTGGGGGCAGGTGCGGGTGGCACCCGCCGTGCCCGGCCGGGCCCTGCTCACGAGACGGCTTCGACGTCCGTTTTGGCCCCGGCCTTGCCTGCGTTCCTGGTATCTGCCGGTGCCTTGTCGGCGCGGCTGTCAGGACGGGTGTCGGCCTCGTCCCAGCCGCAGTCGATATGGCCGCGGATCCGCGAGCCGGCGGCCACGGTGAGGGTACCGGCCTTGAGGTCGCCGTTGAGCACGGCGCTGTCCAGCAGCTCCACCCGCTCGGCCGATTCGATATTGCCTTCCAGGTCGCCGGCCACGGTCACCTTCTCGGCGCGGACGCTGCCGTTGAGCCTGGCGCCACGTTCGATCGTCAGGTCGCCCTTGACGTTGACATCGCCCTTGAACTGGCCGGCGATGCGGACGTGCCCGGTGCCCTCGATCTTGCCTTCGATGGTCAGGTTGGCGGCGATCAACGATTCCTTGACTCCCGCACCGGCACCGCTCCCCGCGGCGGGGCGCGGTGGCGTGGAGGTGGGGGTGAAGTCAGCCGTTGCCGGGCGCTCCTCGCGCGCGGGCGTGTTGGCCGGCTCGGAAGCGAAGGGGCTGGCGTCTTTCTTGGTCTGGCTGGAAGG
The DNA here is from genome assembly GCA_019115725.1 of Candidatus Luteimonas excrementigallinarum. Lineage (GTDB taxonomy): Bacteria > Pseudomonadota > Gammaproteobacteria > Xanthomonadales > Xanthomonadaceae > Luteimonas > Luteimonas excrementigallinarum. Next base: position 5,034 of record DXCY01000130.1, on the reverse strand, counting down.
GTTGAAGATGGCCATCTGAGGAACTCCTGGAACGGCATGCGGCGCGGACAGGGTCACCGGCCGCGGGCGGCCGGAGCGGCAACGACGGGGGTCGTATTTCACGAGCCTATCACGCCCCCTACCGGGTCCTGTTGTGACCCCACTCACCAATCCCGGATCAGTTCACACCCGGCAGGGATGTCGCGATGAAGTCGCCTCCGGCACCTGCTGGTGCTACATGCGGAACACGCCGAAGCGTGCCGGTTTGATCGGCGCATTCAGCGAGGCGGAGACTGCCAGGCCCAGCACCCGCCGGGTATCGGCCGGGTCGATGATGCCGTCGTCCCACAGCCGCGCGGTGGCGTACCACGGACTGCCCTGGTCTTCGTACTGCTGACGGATGGGCGTCTTGAAGGCTTCCTCGTCCTCTGCACTCCATTCGCCGCCCCTGGCTTCGATACCGTCGCGGCGCACGGTGGCCAGCACGCTGGCCGCCTGTTCGCCGCCCATCACGCTGATCCGGGCGTTGGGCCACATCCACAGGAACCGGGCGCCATAGGCGCGGCCACACATGGCGTAGTTGCCGGCGCCAAAGCTGCCGCCGATGACCACGGTGAACTTGGGTACGCTGGAGCACGCCACGGCGGTGACCATCTTGGCCCCGTCCTTGGCGATGCCGGCATTCTCGTACTTGCGGCCGACCATGAAGCCGGTGATGTTCTGCAGGAACACCAGCGGGATGCCGCGCTGGTTGCACAGCTCGATGAAGTGCGCGCCCTTGAGCGCGGACTCTGAAAACAGAATGCCGTTGTTGGCCACGATACCCACCGGACAGCCGTGGATATGGGCAAAGCCCGTCACCAGGGTCTTGCCATAGCGGGCCTTGAACTCCTGGAAGCGGCTGCCGTCCACGATGCGGGCGATCACCTCGCGCACATCGAACGGCTGGCGGGTGTCGCGGGGTACGATGCCGTACAGCTCTTCGGCCGGGTACAGGGGGGCGGTGGGTTCCTGCAGTGTCACCGGCGGGACCTTGGTCCGGTTGAGACTGGCGATGATGTCGCGGGCCGTCTGCAGGGCGTGGTGATCGTTCTCGGCAAAGTGGTCGGCGACACCGGACACCGCGGTGTGTACGTCGGCGCCGCCCAGCGACTCGGCATCCACCACCTCGCCGGTCGCCGCCTTCACCAGCGGCGGCCCGCCGAGGAAGATCGTGCCCTGCTCGCGCACGATCACGCTTTCATCGCTCATGGCGGGCACATAGGCCCCCCCCGCGGTGCAGCTGCCCATGACCACGGCAACCTGGGGAATGTTCTCGGCACTCATCCGCGCCTGGTTGTAGAAGATCCGGCCGAAGTGCTCCTTGTCGGGAAACACCTCGTCCTGCAGCGGCAGGAAGGCGCCGCCGGAGTCGACCAGGTAGACGCAGGGCAGGTTGTTCTCGCGGGCGACTTCCTGCGCGCGCAGGTGCTTTTTCACCGTGATCGGGAAATAGGTGCCGCCTTTGACGGTGGCGTCGTTGGCCACCACCACCACTTCCTGGCCCATGACCCGGCCGATGCCGCACACCATGCCGGCCGCCGGGGCGTCGCCGCCATACATGTCTTCGGCGGCCAGCGGAGCGATTTCGAGGAAGGGAGAGCCCGGATCGAGCAGGGCGGTGATGCGGTCGCGGACCAGCAGTTTGCCCCGTGACAAATGCCGTTCCCGCGCTTTTTTGCCGCCGCCATCCGCGGCCCGGGTCAGGCGGTGGTCCAGTTCGGCGACCAGTTCGCGGTGCCAGGCGGCGTTGTCGATGAATTCCTGGGAGCCTGGATCCAGGCGGGTCTTCAGTGCGGGCATGCGCGGCATCGTGGGATGGATGGACCGCACAGGATACCTGCGATGGCTGGCCCCGGCCGCGCGGGCCGGGGCCAGGCAGGGCCGGATGACTCAGTCGTCGCGACGGATCTCGTCGGCCTGGCGCTCGGCGCGGTCGGCGGCACGTTCCAGCGCGTCGGCGGTGGACTCGGCTGCGCGGCCAGCAGCCTCGGTGCCATCGGCGGCCGCTTCACGGGCGGCATCGCCGGCACGGCTGGCAGCGGCCGAAGCCTCGTCGGCAGCGCGCCGGGCCGCCGCGGATGCATCGTCGGCCGCTTCGCGGGTGCGGGCAGCGGCGGCGTCGGCGCCTTCGGAAATGGCGGTGCCGGTGTGGTCAATCGTCTCGGCGGCCGATGCCCGTGCGCGCTCGGCGGCGGCAGCGGCTTCGGCACCTTCTTCGGTCTCGTAGGGCGGATCGTTGTTGCACGCGCTCAGGGCAAGGACGCCGGCGGCAATCAGCACGAGGGAGCGGTTGTTCATGGCATGACCTGTTGCTGTTGGGAATGGCGCCAGTGTTGGCGGGGGCGGGTGAAGGGGGCGTGGAACCCGGCCCACAAAACCGGGGCACAAAAAAGGACCGCCGGTTGCCCGGCGGTCCTCGTACTTTTCCAGTGTGGAACCCTGCGGGTTCCCAGGCTGGATCAGTTGCCGTCGTTGTCTTCGGCGGCGTCGGCAGCCTCGTCGGCGATGTCGGCAGCATCTTCCGCCACGTCGGCAGCGGCGTCGGCTGCGTCGGCAGCGGCTTCTTCGATCGCGTCGGTGGTGGCGTCGGTCGCGTCGGCAGCGGCGTCGGCGGCGCGGTCAGCGGCGTCGACAGCGGTGTCGGCGGCAGCCTGGGCGGTTTCTTCGAACTCGCCGTAGGCAGCGTCGGCCTGGGCCTGCGCTTCGGCAGCGGCTTCGGCAGCGTCAGCAGCAGCGTCCTGGGCAGCGTCCTGGTTCGAGCACGCAGCCAGGGCGAAACCCATGGCCAGGGCCAGCAGAGCCTTGTTGATGGACATTGTGGATTTCCTCGTCGTTGTAATCAAAGTGACAAACGTGCTTGAGGGCACGCGCCGGGAAACATCATGACGGTCGCGCAATCGCTGTCAAGTAGGCGTTTGACTTTTTACGTGAAGAGGTCGTTAACCCGATTCAGACCAGTTCCACCGCGATGGCCGTGGCCTCGCCGCCGCCAATGCACAGGGAAGCCACGCCGCGCTTGAGATTACGGGCTTTCAGCGCGTGCAGCAGGGTCACGATGAGGCGCGCGCCGCTGGCTCCGATGGGATGTCCAAGCGCACAGGCGCCGCCATTCACGTTCAGCTTCTGGTGGGGAATTCCGAGGTCTTTCATCGGTGCCATGGCCACGCAGGCGAAGGCTTCGTTGACTTCGAACAGGTCCACATCGTCCACCGTCCAGCCGGCCTGCTTGAGAACGTTGTCGATCGCCTTGATCGGCGCGGTGGTGAACCATTCCGGCTCGTGCGCGTGGCCGGCGTGGGCCACGATCCGGGCCAGCGGAGTCAGGCCCAGGGCCGGGGCATCAGCAGCCGAGGCGAGCACCAGCGCGGCGGCGCCGTCGGAGATTTTCGAGGACGACGCGGCGGTCAGCAGGCCGTCCTTGCCGAACGCGGCGCGCAGGGTCGGGATGCGGCCAAGATCGATCCGGCCAGGCTCTTCGTCCGCGGCCACCTCGTGCTCGCCCTTGCGGGTCTTGACCGTCACCGGGACGATCTCGTCATTGAACGCGCCGTCGGCGATCGCCTGCTGGGCGCGGCGGGCGCTCTCGGCCGAGAATGCGTCCAGCTCCTCGCGGGTGAAGCCGTACTTGCGACAGGCTTCGTCGCCGAACACGCCCATGGCCTTGCCGTCGTCCGGGTTGGTCAGGCCGTCCCACGCCATGTGGTCAAGGAACTCGGCGCTGCCGTAGCGGACGCCATTGCGCGAGCCGTTGAGCAGGTGCGGGGCATTGGTCATGGACTCCATGCCGCCGGCCACCACCACTTTGGCCGATCCGGCACGGATCAGGTCATGGCCGAACATCACCGCCTTCATGCCCGAGCCGCACACCTTGTTGATGGTGGTGCAGCCGGCGGCGTCGGGGATCCCGGCGGCGCGGGAGGCCTGGCGCGCGGGAGCCTGGCCCAGACCGGCGGGCAGCACGCAGCCCATGATCGTCTCGTCCACCTTGTCGGCTGCCAGGCCGGCATGCTCGAGCGCGCCCCGGATGGCGGCGGCACCAAGGGTGGGCGTGGAAACGCCGTTGAACTGGCCGAGGAACGAGCCGATGGCGGTGCGCTTGGCACCGGCGATGATGATGTCGCTCATAGGAATGCTCTACCTGGGAGGAGGGGACGGAATCCTTTGATTATCGGGCCTGCACAGGCACCCGGCAAACCGCATCGCAGGGGCCGTCGCGCATTCAGCGTGAATCTGGGAACCCGGGCATACCGTGCGCCCGCACGTTGCGGTATAGGTATGCACATCTGACATCCAGGTGGGAGTAACCGATGACCGGTGCTTGGGAAGGAGTGGCGAAGTCGAAGGCCGCACGGCGTTCCGTGCTTGCAGCGGCGGTGGCGCTGGCACTGACGGCCTGCGGCGGCGGTGGCAGCAATCCCCTGCGGCCGGATCCGCCCCCGGTGGCCCCGCCTCCCAGCCCGCCTCCTACGGTGGTTGAGCCGCCCAACCCGGCGTACAGCGACCACATCACTCTGACCAACGCGCAGCCGGCGATCGACGCCGGACTGACCGGCGAGGGCGTGCGCATCGGCATCATCGACAGCGGCGTCAACCGCCACCATCCGGCGCTTGCCGGGCGGGTGGTGGACAACCTCATCTACGTCAACCGCAATACCAACGACATGTCGGTGGATGACAAGGACGGGCATGGCACCGCGGTCGCGCAGATCGCGGCCGGTGCGCCGTTCGGGCAGTGGCCGGGTGGCATCGCCCAGGGCGCGGAGATCGTGTCGGCCCGGATCATCAACGATGAGCCGCCGAAGGACGACGGCAGCGGCCAAGGCAACGAGGTGAGCGGCGCGCTGGGCCTGGAGCCCATCCACGACGACATGATCGACCGCGGGGTAACCATCCTCAACAACTCCTGGGGTGGCCTGTACTGGAACAACCTCGCCGCCACCGCCCCGATTGCCGCCGAGTACCGGCGTTTCATCCTCAGTCACGGCGGGCTGGTGGTGTTTGCGGCCGGCAACG
>DXCY01000129.1 GCA_019115725.1 Candidatus Luteimonas excrementigallinarum | reverse complement strand
GGCCTGGGTGGCAAGGCTGCGGGTGAGGCGATGAATCCGACGGTCGAAGACGCGTACTGGCGTGAGAACTATTCCAAGGAGCCGTACGCCAACAAGCAGTACGGATACGAGGACTACCAGCCTGCTTACCGCACCGGCTACGAAGCCCGTTCGCGCTATGCCGACCAGAGCTTCGAGCAGGCCGAAAACAACCTGCGTACCGACTATGAGCAGGCCAGGGGCAACTCGCGCCTGGAGTGGAACGACGCCAAGCACGCCACACGTGCGGCATGGCATCGCGTCGAACGGGCGATGCCGGGCGATGCAGACGGCGACGGCCGCTGATCGCGGCGTCGGCAGACCCGCCGATCAGCAGCAACCATGAGGCCCCGCTTGCGGGGCCTCTTTAATCTGGACTGGGCATTCCGCCGCAACTGCGCAATAACTGCGCAATGCCGCGCCGCCGCAAGGCGAAGGTGGTGGTTCCATCATCCGATAAGAGCGCATAAGCCGACGCCATTTGTAGAAGACATGGCCCCATGCCAGCACATCCACCGCTCAAAATGACCCGGGTCTGACGGATTAGGACTGGTTATCGGGGGTAGGGAAGGGATGCCGGGTGCCGGCCCAAGTCGACTTCACGGCGTGTCTAGATTCGGGGCCTGCTCAGTGTGGTTCCGGCAGCTTGGCAATCACCTTGATCTCGAACTGGTAGCCGTACAGCCACGTAACACCGATGCCGGTGAGCGAGGGGTGCGGCGCTTCGCCCCAGTACGGCGCGGCGATCTCCCAAACCCGTTCGAAGTTCTCTTCCGCATCCACCATGAAAATGGTGGCGTCGATCACGTCGTCGAAGCTGCATCCAGCGGCGGCGAGGATTGCATTGAGGTTCTCAAAGGCTCGCCGGACTTGTGCCTCAAGGTCGGGCTCCACCGAACCGTCTTCGCGGCTGCCTACCTGTCCCGAGACAAACAATAGACCGTTGGCGCGCACGGCGGGGGAGTACCGGTTGCGTTTGTAGAGCTCCTGCCGGGCGGGGGGGAAAACAACGTCGCGCTTGCTCATCTTCAATCTCCGAGTTGGGGCGTCAGCTTGCTGGGTAACTTCCACACAGTCTGCGAGCAGTAGTCCGGCGGATAAACCTGCGCGTCCGGAGAACTTCGATTATTCATCGACTGGATGGTGGAACTATTGCGCAAGCCCGGTCCTGATGTCCGCGGAACCCTCCGCAACCGCACTCAGTCCTTCGTCACGGCTTCCAAGAGCTCCCTTCCCGCGCGCCGGGTTTCGCTCTGCGCGGCCGTTGCCGCGGCCGCTTTGGTACCGGCGTCGGCGCAGGTCGACATGGGGCAGTGCCTGGACATGTAGTCGATCTCCAGGTTCAAGTGCTCGAGCAGGAAGTCGACGAACGCGCGCACCTTGGGTGACTGCGCATGACCGCGCGGGAACAGCGCACTGAAGGGGTAGTCTGCGCCCTTCCAGCCGGCCAGCACGCGCTTGACCTGGCCGCTCTCGACCGCGGGCTTGACCATCACGTCGGCGGTGAGCGCCAGGCCTTCGCCGCACAGCAGCGCACCTTTCAATGCGGCCGGATCGTTGACTACCAGAGCCGGGTCCACCTGGAACATGCGCGGGCCTGCGCCGTCATCAAGGTTCCACTGGTAGCGGCTGCCCTGGCGGTGCTTGGTCAGTGCCAGCACCCGGTGCTGCACCAGCTCTTCCGGATGCTGAGGCTCTCCGTGGCGATCCAGGTAGGCAGCGGAAGCAAACACCTGGGTATGCAGCACGCCCAGCTGGCGGGCCACCAGGTTGGAGTCGGGCAGCTCGCCCAGGCGCAGGGCCACGTCGATCTCGCCGCCGATCAGATCGAGCGGCTCGTTGCTGAGCAGCATCTCCAAGTTGATTTCCGGGTAGCGCTTGCTGAACTCCCCAAGCAGCGGGGCGATCTTGTCCATACCGATCGAATAGGGCGCGGTGAAGCGCAGCCAGCCGCGCGGCCCGGCCTGCAGCTGGCTGACCGCGCTCTCGGCCTCGCTCAGGTCGCGGGCGATGTTCTGCGAATGCTCGTAGTAGATGTTGCCGGCCTCGGTCAGCCCGAGGCGGCGGGTAGTGCGGTGGAGCAACTGCGCGCCCAGCCGCGACTCCAGTTCCTGCACCTTGCGGCTCACGGTGGTCTTGGGCAGGCGCAGCATCCTCGCTGCACCCACGAAGCTGCCTTGCTCAACCACCTTGGTGAAGATCAGCGTTGCATTGAGGTCCTGTGACATGGCGATTTCCTGGTAGCGGACGATTGGCCCACCTGCTGGACAATTATTCCCTGATTTGACGGCTAATCAAGGCCGTCCGTCGGGAGTAAGTTGTGTCCAACCCCGCTGCAAAGGCCGCATCCATGCGCACCGTCTCCCGTCGCCGTCCCTCCTACCGCTGGCTGGTCGTGGTCCTGGCCATGGACGTACTTGGGGTGGCTGCATTGCTTTTGAATCAATGGCTTGAAGGCCCCGTATGGGTGGCTTGGGCGTTCGCCGCAGGTATCGCGGCAGCGGCCTTCCCGTGGCTGTTGCAGCTCGCCGACCAGGTGTTCAACGCGGCCCACAGCGTCCGCACCATCCCGCTGGTGGGAGAAAAAAACCCATGAGCGGGATGATCGAAAACGGAACAATCAGACAGGACTCCATCATGCACACCATTACCTCCCCCAATCCCGGTTCTCTCCATCCCTGGCGCCGCCGCCTGGCTGCGCCGCTGCTGGGCCTGTTGGCCGCCGCGATACTGGCCGCCTGCAGCAGCCAGGCTGGCGATGAGATCGCCGCGCCGCCGCCCCAGGTCAGCGTGGCGCCCGTACTCGAACGCGCAGTGGTGCCGTGGGACGAATACACCGGCCGCGTGGTGGCGGCCGAAACGGTGGAAATGCGCGCGCGGGTCAGCGGCTACATCGACCGTGTCGCCTTCAAGGAAGGCGAAGAGGTGCAGAAGGGCGACTTGCTGTTCGTCATCGACCAGCGCCCCTACCGGGCG
>DXCY01000128.1 GCA_019115725.1 Candidatus Luteimonas excrementigallinarum | reverse complement strand
CGAGGAGGGCGAAGACATCCTGCCGCCGCTTGCGGAGCTGGATCGCCGGGTGCACCGCTTTGCCTTCAATCCCGAAGCGGGAGACGCCGGTGCGCGACATCTCGGCGCGTTCGGCGACACCTCTGCCGAAGGCGCGCTGCGGGTGGTGGAGTCGCTGTGGGGCGATCCCGACCACAACCGCCTGCTGGTGGCCGAGGAAGACGAAACCTATTCCAACGAATTCAAGGTGTACGACCTGGAAGGCAGGTTCACCGGTGAGCTGGTAGGCGACACCGTGCTGGAAGCACAGGCCGAAGGGATCATGCTCAAGACCTGCGGCAATGGCGGCGGCTGGTGGATCACCACCGCCCAGGGCCGTGACCGGACCACGTTCCACCTGTTCGACAGGCTCAGCCTGGAACATGTTGGGGCGTTCACTGGCACCACCGTGGCCAACACTGATGGCATCTGGTTGCACGACCAGCCCACGCTGCGATTCCCGGCGGGTGTGCTGTATGCGGTGCACGACGACCAGGGCATGGTGGCCATCGACTGGCGCGGGATTGCGGTGGGCCTGGGATTGCAGGAGTGTCCGCGATGAAGCGCTGTGCCCTGCGTGCGGTGAATCACGGCTTGGCGGCACTGGTGCTGGCGGGCCTGCTTGGTGTTCCGGGCCTGGCGCTTGCCGACACAGCCGCCTTACCTCCGACGCGGCAGCTGGAGCCCAATGTCCTCGTGCCGCCGGGCGACCTGCGCTATGCCCCTGCGGCGCAGCCGGACAGGATCATCGCGACTCCTGCAGCCGATCCCGCGCACGGTTTCCAGGTGGCCTGGCGCACATCGCTGGCCATCGAGCAGCCGGTGCTGGAGATCGCGGTGGCCGGGGATTCGCCCGACCTCGGCACGCCGCGGCGTCTTGCCGCGCGCAGTACCCGGCTGGAGGCGGACACCGGCGCCGGCTACCAGCATCGGGTCGACGTGGACGGCCTGGCGCCGGACACGCTGTACGCCTTCCGGGTGCAGGGCGCCAATGGCTGGTGGAGCCCGTGGCGGCAGCTGCGCACCGCCGGCGTGGCCGGCCAGCCGCTGGAATTCCTGTACTTCGCCGATACCCAGAACAAGAACGCCAGCCACTCCACCCGCGCGATCCTGGAGGCCCTGCGCCATGCGCCGCGGGCGCGGCTGGCGCTGTTCACCGGCGACCAGGTCAGTGGCGGCGACGGCGAGGATGACAGCGAGTGGGGCGAGTGGTTCGACGCGGTTGATCCGGTGACCGCCACCATGCTGGTGGCCCCGGTGGCCGGCAACCACGAGTACGGCAAGGAGTTCGAGGACACGCCGCAGGAGCGCCGCGTGCTGGGCGCCCACTGGCCGCACGTGTATGCGCTGCCGGACAACGGCGCACCGGGCGCGGAGGCGACCAGCTACTGGTTCGACATGCACGATACGCGCTTCGTGGTGCTGGACGGCACCTCGGCGCTGGATCTGGGCACCGCCGCGGCGCAGGCCGCGTGGCTGGACCGCGTGCTGTCCGATGATCCACCGGAGTGGCTGGTGGTGGCCATCCACCAGCCGATGTTCTCGCCGCGCCAGGACCGCGACAATGTGCTGCTGCGCGAGCAGGTGCTGCCGGTGCTCGAGCGTCACCGCGTGGACCTGGTGCTGCAGGGCCATGACCACGTGTACGGCCGTCGCGGCGGTCTGGTGGAAGGGCAGGGCACGCCGCAATACCTGGTGAGCGTGGTCGGTGCCAAGCAGTACCGGCTCTCACCCGAGGCCCGCGTCACGATGGAACCGGTGGCCGAGGACACGCAGCTGTTCCAGGTGGTCCGGATCGAGGATGGCGTGCTGTCCTACGAGGCGCGCACCGTGACCGGGCGCCTGTACGACGCGTTCTCGCTCACCGGTACCCGCGCCGGCGGACGCCACGTGGTTGAGCAGGGCGACGACCGCATTGAACAGCGCGACTGCCCCCGCCCCGCGACCCTCAAGGGCCGCGCCGACCGCTGCTGGGAGTGATCACTTTGCGCGTGGCGCGCTCCTGCGGGATGTTGGCCGCCGTATTGCTGATGGCCACGGGCTTGGCTATGGCCGGCGAACCCGCACAGCCTGTATCCGCACTGGCGACATCCGCACAGGACGGGGCCCTGCTGCGGGTCGAGATTCCCGCGGGCAGCTTTACCAAGTACGAGATCGATGCGGACGGCCAGGTGCACGTGGACCGCTTCCTGTCGATGCCCGTGGTCTATCCGGCCAATTACGGCGCGATGCCCGGCACCCTGGCCGGCGACGGCGATCCGCTCGACGCGCTGGTGTTCACCCGGGCGCCGCTGCATCCGGGCGTGCTCATCCGCTTCCGTCCGATCGGGGTGCTGCGCATGCACGATGGCGGCGAGGAGGACGACAAGATCATTGGCGTGCCCACCGATGCGGTGGATCCGCATTACGCCGCGGTGCGCGACATCGGCGACCTGTCGCGGATCGACCGGCAGCGGCTGGAAACCTTCTTCCGCGTGTACAAGGGCCTGCCCGACGATGCCGCCGGTAGCCCGGTGCAGCTCAACGGCTTCGGCAACGCCGCCGAGGCCCAGGCCTTGATCCGGAGCTCCCTGGTCAGCCCGATTCGCTGACCCGGCCCGCTGACACACTGCTCCTGCCGGAGGCCGGCCCCGGTGTGCGGGGCCGGCCAGGCGCCTGCGCGGCAGGATCAGCCCTTGCGCGGACCTTCCTTGAGGACGCGGCGGACCATATCGACCAGCAGGTCGAGTTCGTCTTCGCCCATTTCAAAGCGCGGGGTGAAGCGCAGCGAGTTCTCGCCGCCATGGATCACGCCCAGGCCGTTCTCGCGCAGCCACTCCTCGCTCGAGCCTGCGCCATAGCCCTTGAATTCCGGCGACAGCTCGCAGGAGAACAGCAGGCCGGTGCCCTGGACCTTGGTGATCAGCCCGCCCAGCTCGGCCTTCAGCGCTTCCAGCTTCTCGACCGCCTGGCGGCCACGCTGCTGGATGTTGGCCCGCACCTGCGGGGTCACCATGCCCAGCACGGCAGAGCCGACATCGGCGGCGCGCGGGTTGGCGGTCATGGTGTTGCCATAGGTGCCGCGCTTGTAGATGCCCGCGGCGCGCTCGTTGACCGCCAGCACCGACAGCGGGAACTGGCCGGCGTTGAGGGCCTTGGAATAGGTTTCCATGTCCGGGGCTTCCTGGTTCTCAAAGCCCGGGTAATCAACGATCGACAGCATGCCGGTGGCGCGCAGGCCGGCCTGGATGGAGTCGACCAGCAGCAGCGAGCCGTGCGCCTTCGTCAGCTCGCGGGCGGCGGCGTAGAACTCCGGCGGCACGCTGCGGCCCGGATCGCCTTCGCCCATGACCGGCTCCAGGAACATCGCCTCGATGAACCAGCCGTTGGCATCGGCATCGGCGAAGGCCTGCTTCAACGCGGTCAGGTCGTAGGGCTGGATCACCAGCACGCTGTCCTCGGTGCGGTAGCTGGCCAGCGCGCCTTCGTAGGCCTTGCGGGTGGAGTCGGAGTACAGCGCCGGGGCCTCGGTGCGGCCGTGGAATGCGCCCTTGACCACCAGGCGCTTGACCGCGCGGCCGGCGTGGCGGGCACCCGGGTCGGTCATGGTCTTGGCGTTGGTGTCAGCGATGCGCGCGGCCAGCGAGACTGACTCCGAGCCGGAGTTCAGACACATGAAAGCGGTGAACGGGCAGCCGCCGCGGGTGTGGCCGATCTCGTTGCGCAGGGCCTGGGCCAGGCGCATCTGGGCAACGCTCGGGGTCATGATGTTGGCCAGCGCCTGGGGCTTGGACATGGCATCGATCACCGGCTGCGGGGCGTGGCCGAAGCCGAGCATGCCGTAGCCGCCGGTGTCGTAGAGCACCGCGCCCTTGAGGGTCACGATCCACGGGCCGCGGGCGGTCAGGGCCACGTACGGGTTCACCCCGTCCTGCGGGTAGAAGTTGACGAAATCGGCCTGGGTCTTTTCGATCTGCTGGTTTTCATCCAGGTCCAGCAGCTCCGGCTGTTCGGCGCGGATCAGCGCGTATTCGGCAGCGGCCGCGTCGATGGCTTCTACCAGCTCCGGGTGGCCGGCGGCGAAGCGCTCGATGGTGGCGTCGTCCAGGCCGGGGGTGCGGCGGGCGCCAGCGTGGGCGCGGAGCGGGGCAAGCGTGTCGATCACGGACATGGGCGTGTTCCTCTGTTCAAAAGGTGTCAGGGGCGTCACCGGAGGGGACGCGGCGTACGCTGGTGGCGAAAGCCCGCGCAGGTACGCATGCCTTCCATTGTCGGAAATTAAATCGTCGCTTGAAAGGTATGGATTGCACGGTTTGGTGCATAATTTCGTCATAACGACGAACTTTTCGGATGCCATGAAGCTCACCGCCGCCGACGAACAGCTGCTGTCACTGCTGCGCGAGAACGCCCGTCTTTCGACGGCGGAAATCGCGCGGCGGCTGACGCTCTCGCGCACCACCGTACACAGCCGGATCGAGCGCCTGGAGCGGCGCGGGGTGATCGAGGGCTACACCGTGCGCGTGGCCGACGACTACGAGCGCGCGCAGATCCGTGCCCACATCCTGATCGCGGTGCTGCCGCGGCAGATGGCCTCGGTGGTGGACGCGCTGCACGGGATTCCGGAGGTGCGCGCGCTGCATTCGGTGAGCGGGGCTTCGGATCTGGTGGCGCTGGGCGCCGCGCCCACCGTGGGCGACATGGACGTACTGACCGACCGGATCGGCGCCATCGATGGCGTTGAGCGCACCACATCCTCCATCATTCTCTCCACCAAGTTTTCGCGCTGACCCGCTGGTCGGGGCTATGCCCCCGCCGCGTGGGGTTCTGGATGCGCAGCGCGTCGGGGGCGTAGCCCCGACCTACGGACAACTGCTTTGAAGAAATCCGATTTCCACTATCCATTGCCGCCGGAACTGATCGCCCAGGAGCCGCTGGCACAGCGCTCCGCCAGCCGGCTGCTGCTGGTGCCGCCCGCCGGGGCGGGGGCGTTCGAGGACCGTCACGTCAACGGGCTGCCCGATCTGCTGCAGCCCGGCGATCTGCTGGTGTTCAACGACACCCGGGTCATCCCCGCGCGCCTGTTCGGGCACAAGGAGAGCGGGGGCAGGGTGGAGATCCTGATCGAGCGGGTGCTGTCCGAGTCGCAGGCCCGCGCCCAGCTGCGGGCGAGCAAGCCGCCCCGGCCGGGATCGCTGATCGATCTGGATGCCGGCGGCCGCGCCGAGGTGCTGGAGCGCGATGGCGGCTTCTACCTGCTGCGCTTCGAGCTGCCTGAAGCGCTGGAGCCGTGGTTGCTGCACGCCGGGCGGATGCCGCTGCCGCCCTATATCCAGCGGGCGCCGGGGCAGGACGATGCCGAGCGCTACCAGACCGTGTTTGCCCGCCAGGCCGGCGCCGTGGCAGCCCCTACCGCGGGCCTGCACTTCGACGAGCCGCTGCTGGAAGCGCTGCGCGCCCGCGGGGTGGAGTTCGGGCATGTCACCCTGCACGTGGGTGCCGGCACATTCCTGCCGATGCGGGTTGATGACGTGCACGCGCACCGCATGCACAGCGAGTGGCTGAACGTGGGCGCGGAGCTGGTGGCCCGGATCCGCCGGACCCGCGAGGCCGGCGGGCGGGTGATCGCGGTGGGCACCACCGTGGTGCGCGCACTGGAGAGCGCGATGCGCACCGATGCGGCAGGCGAGGCCGAACTGCATCCGTTCTCGGGCGAAACCCGGATCTTCATCTTCCCCGGTTACCGGATCCGCAGCGTGGATGCGCTGCTGACCAACTTCCACCTGCCCGAGTCGACGCTGCTGATGCTGGTGTCGGCGTTCGCGGGCAAGGAGCGGGTGCTGGAGGCCTACGCGCACGCGGTCGCGCAGCGCTACCGCTTCTTCTCCTATGGCGACGCAATGCTGCTTTTTCCCGCCGTTCGGCGTTAATGATTACAATTTCCGCCCCCGCTCCAGCCACCTTTCAACCGGGCAAGCCAGAGCGTCATCCCAATTCGTGGAGTTGCCCATGCACGTGACGTCCCGTTCGTTCCGCCTGTCCCGTTCCCCCGGTCTGCTGGCTGCGGCCTGCGCCGCGCTGCTGCTGGCCGCGTGCGGAGGACAGCAGGAGTCCGCCCCCGCGGCCAGTGCCGACGGAACCACCGCCGCCGCGTCCGGCGAGGTGAACCTCTACACCACCCGCGAGCCCGGGCTGATCCAGCCGCTGCTGGATGCGTTCACCAGCAACACCGGCATCGCGGTCAACACCGTGTTCCTCAAGGACGGCCTGATGGAGCGCCTGGGCGCCGAGGGCGAGCGTTCGCCGGCCGACGTGCTGATGACGGTGGACACAGGCAACCTGCTGGACGTGGTCAACGCCGGCTACACCCAGGCGGTTGATTCGGACGTGCTGGAAGAGGCCATCCCGGCCCACCTGCGCGGCGACGACGGGCAGTGGTTCGCGCTGTCGCTGCGTGACCGCGTGCTGTATGCCGACAAGGACCTGGAACTGGACGGCTTCACCTACGAGGACCTGGCCGATCCGCAGTGGAAGGGCCGGGTCTGCATCCGCTCGGGCCAGCACCCGTACAACACCAGCCTGTTCGCGGCGATGATCGCCCACGCTGGCGCCGAGGCCACCGAGCAGTGGCTGCGCGGGGTGAAGGACAATCTGGCACGCAAGGCCGCCGGCGGCGACCGCGACGTGGCCCGCGACATCCTCGCCGGCATCTGCGATATCGGCATTGCCAACGCCTACTACGTGGGCCGGATGAAGAACAGCGAGGAAGGCAGCGAGCAGCGCCAGTGGGGCGACGCCATCCAGGTGGTGCGTCCGGTGTTCGCCAGCGCCGAAGACGGGGGCACCCATGTGAACATCAGCGGCGGAGCGATCGCGGCCAATGCGCCCAACCGCGACAACGCGGTGATGCTGCTGGAGTACCTGGTGTCCGACGAGGCCCAGAGCATGTACGCGATGGCCAACTACGAGTACCCGGTGAAGGCGGGCGTGGCACTGGATCCGGTGGTCGCCAGCTTTGGCGAGATGAAGATCGATGGGCTGCCGCTGACCGAGGTGGCGCGTCATCGCAGGCAGGCGAGCGAGCTGGCCGACAAGGTCGGGTTCGACAACTGATGCCTGGATGCCGGGCCAGCGCGGCAGCGGGATGACGCTGGCACCGGCCTGGCGGGCGCGGCCGGTATTGCGGCTGCGCCCCGATCTCTGGCAGCCCGCCGCCACGGCGGTGGCGCTGCTGATGCTGCTGCCGCTGCTGGCCCTGGGCTGGAGCGCGCTGCAGGGCAGCGACGGGCTGTGGTCGCACATTGCGGTCCACGTGCTGCCGCGTTCGGCCTGGAACACGCTGCTGCTGCTGGGCGGAGTGGGGGCGCTGGTGATCGCGATCGGCACCGGCGCTGCCTGGCTGGTGACGGCCTATGAGTTCCCGGGCCGCCGGTTTGTGTCCTGGGCGCTGCTGCTGCCGCTGGCAGTGCCCACCTATATCGTGGCGTTCTCCTATCTTGACCTGCTGCACCCGCTGGGGCCGGTGCAGGGCGCGCTGCGGGCGCTGCTGGGCTACGACAGCCCGCGTGATTTCCGCCTGCCCGATATCCGCTCGCTGGCCGGCTGCATCGTGCTGCTGGGCTTCGTGCTCTATCCCTATGTGTACCTGACCACCCGGGCCATGTTCATGACCCAGGCGGCCAGCCTGCTGGAGGCGGCGCGCTCGCTTGGCGCCTCGCCGCTGCGGGTGTTCACCCGGGTGGCGCTGCCGATGGCGCGGCCGGCGATCGCGGTGGGCGCGGTGCTGGCGCTGCTGGAAACGCTCAACGACATCGGTGCCTCCGAGTTTCTTGGCGTGCAGACCCTGACCGTGGCGGTCTATACCACCTGGGTCACCCGCAGCGACCTGCCGGGCGCATCGCAGATCGCACTGGCGATGCTGGCAATCGTGGTGGTACTGATCATGGTGGAACGCTACGGCCGCCGTCGCCAGCGCTATGCCGCCACCCAGCGTCCGCGGCCGATGCGAGCGCTGCGGCTGCGTGGCGCACCAGCCTGGCTGGCGCTCGGGCTGGGCGTACTGCCGGTGCTGGTCGGGTTCGCGGTGCCGGCCGCGCACCTGGCCTGGGAAACTTTCGCCCGCCTGGGCAGCGGCGGCGGAGTCTCGCCCCAGCTGCTGGCCAGTGCCCGCAACACCCTGCTGATCGCGCTGGCCGCCACCGTGGTGACGGTGGTGGCAGGCCTCATCGTGGCCTGGGCACTGCGCTTGGCGCAGGGGCGGCGACACGGCCGGCTGGCCGGGTTCAATCTGCGCGTGGCCAGCCTGGGTTACGCGGTGCCGGGTACCGTGCTGGCCATCGGCCTGCTGGTGCCGCTGGCGTGGTTCGACGACGGGGCCAACGTGCTGATCGCTGCCTTCGGCGGGGCTCCGCGCATGGTGCTGATGGGCTCGGCCACGGCGCTGGTGATCGCGTACATGCTGCGCTTCCTGGCCATCTCGGCCGGCGGGATCGAGGCCGGGCTGACCCGGGTGCCGCGTTCGCTGGACCAGGCCGCGGCCAGCCTGGGCCATTCCCCTGCGGCGATGCTGCAGCGGGTGCACCTGCCGCTGCTGCGCCCGGCCATGGCCGCGGCGGCGCTGCTGGTGTTCGTCGATACCATGAAGGAACTGCCGGCCACGCTGCTGCTGCGGCCGTTGAATTTCGAGACCCTGGCGACCTGGCTCTATGCCGAGGCGTCGCGGGGCACCTATGAGGAGGGCGCGGTGGCGGCCTTGATGATCGTGCTGGTGGGATTGCTGCCGGTGGTGTTGCTGGCCCGCACCGGCCTGGGCTACGGCCGGGAGCAGGCCTCGTGAGCGGGCAGGCCCTGCTGCGGCTGGACGGAGTGCGGGTGGGCTATCCCGCGCCCGGCGGCGTGAAGGTGGTGGTGGATGGCCTGTCGCTGGCGCTGGAGGCGGGCGGGATCGGCTGCCTGCTGGGGTCCTCGGGCTGCGGCAAGACCACGGTGCTGCGCGCCATCGCCGGCTTCGAGCCGCTGCTCGCCGGGCGCCTGGAGCTGGAAGGACAGCTGATTGCCGACGCTCACGGGGGCCTGCCGACGGAGCAGCGCCGGGTCGGCATGATGTTCCAGGATTACGCGCTGTTCCCGCACCTGGACGTGGCCGCCAACGTGGCCTTCGGCCTGCAGCGTCGGCCGCGGGCCCAGCGCGACGCGCGGGTGCGCGAGCTGCTGGAGCTGGTGGGACTGGGCGGATCGGCGGGCGCGTTCCCGCACGAGCTGTCCGGCGGCCAGCAGCAGCGGGTGGCGCTGGCCCGGGCCCTGGCGCCGGAACCGGCGCTGCTGCTGCTGGATGAGCCTTTTTCCAACCTTGATATCGATACCCGCCAGCGTCTCGCCGGCGAGCTGCGCACCCTGCTCAAGGCCACCGGCACCACCGTGCTGATGGTCACCCACGACCAGGCCGAGGCGTTCGCCATGGCTGACCGGATCGGGGTGATGGAGCGCGGCCGGATCCTGCAGTGGGATGCGGCGGTGGCGCTGTACCGGCGTCCGGCCGACCGTTTCGTGGCCGATTTCATCGGCCGCGGCAGTCTGGTGCCGGCCGCCGCACTGGGGCTGGCCGGCGGGGGCGAGGTGTTGCTGCGTCCGGAGTCGCTGAGCTGTGACGCCGGCGGTGCCATTCGCGGGCAGCTGGTCAGCGTGGGGTTCCGCGGCCCGCACCATGTGGGCAGCGTGCGCCTGGCGGGTGGCGAGCTGGTGGAAGTGGATCTGTGTGATGAGCACGCGGCCCGGCTGGGCGCTGAAATCGGGCTGCGCCTGGTGGGCGAGCCGCTGGTGGTGCCGGGGGCCGGGAGGACGCAATGACTTCGCGTATGCAATTTGAACTGCTGGGCAGCGATGGCGCCGCGCGGCGCGGCCGCCTGCACTTTCCGCGGGGCACGGTGGAAACGCCGGCCTTCATGCCGGTGGGCACCTACGGCACGGTCAAGGGCGTGCTGCCTGAACAGGTGCGCGCGCTGGGTGCGCAGATGATTCTGGGCAACACCTTCCACCTGTACCTGCGGCCGGGGCTGGAGGTGATCGAAGATCACGGCGGCCTGCATGGTTTCACCCGCTGGGACGGGCCGATCCTGACCGACTCGGGCGGGTTCCAGGTGTTTTCCCTAGCCCACAAGCGCCGGATCACCGAGGAGGGCGTGACCTTCCAGGCGCCCACCGACGGGCGCACCGTATTCCTCGGCCCTGAAGAGAGCATGCGCATCCAGAAGGTGCTCGATTCGGACGTGGTGATGATTTTCGACGAGTGCCCGCCGGTGCATGTGGACGGGCAGCCGGTCGAGCGCCGGGTGATCGAGCGTTCCATGGAGCTGTCGCTGCGCTGGGCCGAGCGCTCGAAGCGGGCCCACGAGGGCAACGACGCGGCGCTGTTCGGCATCGTCCAGGGCGGCGTGTTCCAGGAACTGCGCACCCGCTCGGCGGAAGGATTGAAGGCGATCGGGTTTGACGGCTATGCCATCGGCGGCCTGGCCGTGGGCGAGACCGAGGCCGAGCGCAACGCCATGCTCGAGCACACCTGCCCGCAGCTGCCCGGCGACCGGCCGCGCTACCTGATGGGCGTGGGCCGGCCCGAAGACCTGGTGGAGGCGGTGGCGCGCGGGGTGGACATGTTCGACTGCGTGATGCCCACCCGCAACGCCCGCAACGGCCATTACTTCACTTCCACCGGCACAGTGAGGATCCGCAATTCCCGCTACGAGCGCGATATGCGGCCGATCGAGGAGGGCTGTGGATGCGCGGCCTGCGCCGGCGGCTACACCCGCGCCTACCTGCGTCACCTGGTGCGCTGCAACGAGATGCTCGGCCCGATCCTCGGCACCCTGCACAATCTCTGGTACTACCAGCACCTCATGGCCGGCATGCGCGAGGCGATCGCCTCGGGAACCTTTGCCGCCTTCCGCGAGTCCTTCTACGCAACCCGCACGTAGGACGGGGCTACGCCCCCGACGTCCGCGCCGCGTGCTGCGGGCCCCGCCAGCGCCAACCTCCGTCTCCGTGGCATAATTCCCGGCTGTTTTCCCTTCCTGGACATCCCGATGACCCTGCTCGACTTTTTCATCGCTCCCGCACACGCCGCCGCAGCAGCACCCGCAGGGGGCAGCATGCTGCAGGCGCTGATGTTCCCGCTGCTGCTGATCGCGATCATGTACTTCCTGCTGATCCGTCCGCAGATGAAGCGCAACAAGGAGCACCGGGCCATGCTCGAGAAGCTCTCGGTGGGCGACGAGGTCATCACTGGCGGCGGCATTGCCGGCGTGGTGCGCTCGATCGGTGACAGCTTCATCACCGTGGAAATCTCCGAGCGGGTGGAAATCCGCGTGCAGAAGGGCGCGATCGGCAACGTGCTGCCCAAGGGCACCCTCAAGTCCGCCTGAGCGGACCTCCCTTCCTTTCAATGACAGGCGCCGGCTGAACGGCCGGCGCGCAGGGACCCGCAATGCTGGAATTTGCCCGCTGGAAATACGCCGTGATCGTGCTGGTGGCGCTGCTCGGCATCCTGTACGCGCTGCCGAACATGTATCCGCAGGATCCGTCGGTGCAGGTGACCGCCGCCCGTGGCAGTCAGGTTGGCCCCGCGCTGGCCGACCGGGTCCGGTCCCAGCTGGATGAAGCCGGCATCGCGCTCAAGTCGATCGATGTCGACCCCGAGGGCGGCAGCATGATGGTGCGCCTGCATGATCTGGATTCGCAGACCCAGGCCTCGGACCTGCTGCGCGAGACCCTGGGCGAAGGCTATGCCGTGGCGCTGAACCTCGCGTCCACAGTGCCGGACTGGCTCTCCAGGCTGGGCGCGAACCCGATGGTGCTGGGCCTGGACCTGCAGGGCGGTGTGCATTTCGTGATGCAGGTGGACCAGCAGGCGGCGCTCGAGCGCAGGCTTGATTCCTACGCCGAGGGCATCCGCGCCACGCTGCGTGATGCCCGGGTGCGCTACACCTCGGTGGAGCGCCGCGCCGACGGCAGCATCCAGACCGTGCTGGCCGACGAAGCAGATGTGAGCCGCGCGATGCGCCTGATGGCCACCGACCAGCCGCTGCTGACCCGCAGCGTCAGCGGCAACCGGATCACCACGCGGGTGCCGGACTCCGAGCTGAACCAGATCGCCATCGACGCGATCGACCAGAACATCACCACCCTGCGCAACCGCGTGGACGAGGTGGGCGTGTCCGAACCGGTGATCCAGCGCCAGGGCGATGACCGCGTGGTGGTGCAGCTGCCGGGCGTGCAGGACACCGCCGAGGCCAAGCGCATGATCGGCGCCACGGCCACGCTGGCCTATCACGCAGTGCTGGAAGGCGATGCCTTCGAGGCCGCACGTACCGGCGTGGTGCCCCCGGACGGTCGCATCTACTACAGCCGCGAGACCGGGCTGGACGGCAACCCGATCCCGTACATCCTCAGCCGCCGGGTGATCGCCACCGGTGAGGAAATGGTCAACGCGCAGTCCACCTACGACCAGAACGGCCTGCCCGCGGTCAGCGTCACCCTCAATGCCGCGGCCGGCAAGCGCATGTTCGATTTCACCAGCATGAACGTCGGCAAGCCGATGGCGGTGGTGTACATCGAGCGCGTGCCGGTCGTGCGGATGGTCAACGGCGAAGAAGTGCGCAGCTTCCGCGACAGCGAAGAGATCATCAGCATCGCCAACATCCAGGGCGTCTTCAGCCGCGAGTTCCAGACCACCGGCCTGGAGAAGCAGGAAGCCGATGACCTCTCGCGCATGCTGCGCTCGGGCTCGCTGGCCGCGCCGATGGACTTCATCGAAGAGCGCATCGTCGGCCCGAGCCTCGGCGCCGAGAACGTGTCCCGCGGCGTGACCGCGGTGGGCTACGCGTTCCTGTTCACCCTGTTCTTCTTCATGCTGTACTACCGGATGTTCGGGCTCATCACCAGCGTCGCGCTGCTGCTGAACCTGGTGCTGGTGGTGGCGGTGATGTCGATCTTCGGCGCCACCATGACCCTGCCCGGATTCGCCGGTCTTGCGCTCTCGATCGGCCTGTCGGTGGACGCCAACGTGCTCATCAACGAGCGCATACGCGAAGAGTTGCGGGCGGGCATGCCACCCAAGGCGGCAATTGCCACCGGCTACGACAAGGCCTCCAGTTCGATCCTCGACGCCAACCTCACCGGCATCCTCGCGGGTGTGGCCCTGTACGCCTTCGGTACCGGCCCGCTGCGTGGATTCGCCATCACCCTGGTGGTTGGTATCGCCGCTTCGATGTTCACTGCGCTGGTGGTGACGCGCGGGATCGCGACGCTGATCTACGCGCGCCGCAAGAAGCTCAAGACGCTGGCCATTTGACGGGAGAACCGACGATATGAAGATTTTCCCGCTTTCCCTGCTGCCCGCGAACCCGAAGATCGACTTCATGCGCATGCGCTGGGTCACGATGATCATCGGCCTGGTGGTGTTCATTGCCGCGATTGGTGCGATCGCGACCCAGGGTTTCAACTACGCGCTCGACTTCACCGGTGGTACCTCGGTCACCCTGCGTTTTGACCAGGCGCCGGACGTGGACGGGGTGCGCGAGAAGCTGGCCGAGGCCGGCCATGACAATGCCCAGGTGCAGACCTTCGGCAGCGGCGCGGACCTGCTGGTGCGCCTGCGTGCGGAAGAAGAGCAGCTGACCGTGGACCAGAACGCGCAGCTGGTGCAGGACGTGATCGCCGCGGTGAGTACGCCGGACAACCCGGCCACCGTGATC
>DXCY01000012.1 GCA_019115725.1 Candidatus Luteimonas excrementigallinarum | reverse complement strand
CAACTACGCTCAATTTCCGAGGTAAGTATCTGATTCATATGGTGCCGCTTGTCCGACTCGAACGGACGACCTACCGCTTACAAGGCGGTTGCTCTACCAACTGAGCTAAAGCGGCATGAATCTGTCCAGGGCTACGCAGCCGCGCCTGGGCTGCCCTCCCCGGCTGAGGGTGCATTCTAGCGCGGGCTGGGCCCGGCTTCACTGCAATGAAGCGCAGCCGATTTCGCTGACCTGCTCAGCCTGCGTGGCAATGCGCGCCGCCTCGGCGTCCAGCTGCAGGGCGACCACGTCCAGCCACAGGCTCGGCTCACCGCCGCCCAGCGGCTCGACCCGCACGTTGAAACCGGCCGCGCCCAGCGCGGCCTGGTGCCGGCGCGCCCGCTCCTCGGCGGTGAATCGGCCCAGCGCGATGGCGTTGGTCTCGGCTCCCTGGCCGATGATGAAGTGGTCGTTGAAGCCCGACGCCTCCAGGCGCGCCACCGTGGCCTGCGCCAGATCGCGACTGGCCAGCGGCGGCAGCAGCACCCGCCAGCCGCTGGGATCCACCGGAACCTCGCGCTGCACGATGCGCTGCACCCGCGGCTGCAGGGTGGCGCGGGCGGCGACCACCTGGGCCTGCTGCTGCCACGGGCCGAGGCGGTAGCAGGTCAACTCCGGCGTAGCGGCGGTGCTTTCCGGTGGGCTGCCGGCCAGTTCCGCGGCGGCGATGCTTCCGTCTTCGGCATCCGGATCGGCATCAGCGAGCGCATCGGTTTCATCCGCCCCGTCCGCTCCACCGGCGCCGGTTTCGACCGCCGTCGATTGCGCTGCAAGCGCGGCCGCTTCCAGCGCCTGGGGGTCGGCTTCCGATGCGAGCAGCAGGCGCGATGCGCCGGCCGGAGGCTTGGGCAGGGGTTCCGGCTCCGGGGCCGGGCGCAGCGCCCACCACAGGGCCACCCCCAGGTTCATCACAGCCAGCAGAACGATCAGTGCGCGCAGATGCATGGCCGGATTCTAGGCGTTCAGCGCGACTCTTCCATCCACAGCCAGCGCACCAGTCCTTCCAGCACCAGTTCCGGGGCCAGTCCGGCCCCCGGCAGATGGGCCACCAGCGACGCCGCGCCGCCGCCGTGCAGCAGCAGCGTGGGCGCCTGGCCCAGCACGCGCGCAGCGGCGCTGCGGCTGCTTTCCACCAGCGCTATCGCCGCGCCTTCGCAGCCCGAGGCCAGGGCGTCATCGGTGTCAGTGGCAAAATCGACATAGCGGCCGCCGGTCGCGGGCAGCTGCGCGGCGCGGCCGTGCAGGGCCTGGCGCATCAGCGCCGGCGAAGGCGCGATGCGGCCGCCACGGTGGCGCCCCGCGGCATCCAGCAGGTCAATGGTCAGCGCGGTACCCACGCCCACCAGCAGCCACGGGCCGGCCCCCCGGGCGCGGGCCCCAAGCAGGGCCAGGAACCGGTCCACGCCAAGCCGCTCCGGGCGGGCATAGGCGATCTGCACGCCCTCGCAGCGCACCAGCGTGCGGGCCACCGAAATCCTGCCGCTGCGATCGGCCAGCGCAGCCAGCAGGGCCGTGCGCAGCGCAACGGAGGCCACGCTGGCCACGGCCGCCGAGTCGATCCGCGCCGGCAGCTGGGCTTCCCAGCCGGACGGAAACGCCGCGCCGTCATGCGCGATGGCCTGCACCGGGCCCACCCGGCCGTCGGCATCCACCGGAGCCAGCTTCAACCGGGTGTTGCCCAGATCGAAGACCCAGCGGCTCATTGAGCTGTCCCTCCGGGCCGGATACTCACTTCGCCGGCATGCACGGCCTGCTCGCCATCGTCCATGCGCACCCGCAGCGCACCGTCGGCCGCAATGCCAAGGGCAATCCCCTCGCGGATGCCATGGAACCCGTGGACCTGCACTGCCCGGCCGGTCAGCACATCCAGCGCCGCGTAGCGCTGCTGGAACGGGGCCAGCCCCTCACGGTCGAACAGGGCCAGCGCCGGCAGCAGGCGCGCCACGCAGGCCGCGGCCAGCTGGTTCCGCGTGGGCAGTCGGTCACCGGCCAGCGCGTGCAGATCGGTCCACGGCTGGCCGATGCCGGCGGCCGTCTGCGCGGGCATGCGCACGTTGAGCCCGACCCCGACCACGGCCCGGACCGGGCCCGCGTTTTCGCCACCGCCTTCCACCAGCAGTCCGCCCAGCTTGCGCAGGCCGCCGTCGGGGGCAGGCACCACCAGATCGTTGGGCCACTTCAGCCCGACCTGCGCGAGGCCGGCTGCGTGCAGCGCTTCGGCCACCGCCAGCCCGGCCACCAGCCCAAGGCCACCCAGACGGGCCAGACCGGCATCGAAGCAGCGCGCCACCGAGAGATACAGATTGGCCGCCAGCGGCGATTCCCAGCTGCGCCCCCGGCGCCCGCGGCCACCGCTCTGGCGTTCGGCCAGCAGCACCTGCGCTCCGCTGGCGGGCGCGGGCCGGCGCAGCAGCTCCGAATTGGTTGAATCAATCAGCCAGGCCACTTCCAGTCCGGCCACATCGGCCCGCACCGCATCCGGCAGCGCGGCCTGGATGGCCTGCCCGTCCAACAGCTCCAGCGGCTGGACCAGTGCGTAGCCGCGGCCCGGGCGGGCCTCGATCTCCACCCCCGCCGCGCGCAGCGCTTCGATCCGCTTCCACACCGCCGCGCGGGTTAGCCCGCCTGCCTGCGCCAGCACGTCGCCGGACGCGGGTCCGGCCAGCAGCCGCTGCAGCAGGGCGCGATCGGACAGGGGTTCCGGAGGTGCGGAAAGAGGGGAACGGGATGCGGACATGAACAGGCGCTGTCAAGGCGAACGGGCGGCCGCATTATCTCCCAGCCGGGCTGCTTCACCGTCCCCGGGACCCCGAAAGGGTGTTGCATTGCAACAAGAAACATGTATGCAGACCGCCCGGGTTCACTGTTATAGTCCGGGGCTCGCGTCGGGTTCTGGTCATCTCGACCCCTCCAACCGGGCACCACCATGATCTACCGCATTGCCATCCTGCTGCTGCTCTGCAGCGCCAGCCTGCCGCTCCTGGCGAGCGAAGAGAGTGTGGCCAGCCCCGACGGCGGCGGAGACTGCGCTTCCGTCATGGCCCCCGAGGCCCCGGGCGACGGCCCCACTGCCGACGGTTCCCGCGGCGAGGACGAACGCGCTTCCAGCGACAAGGCCTCTTCCGAGCGCCGCGGTGGCAACGCCGAGAACAGCCTGCGCGGGCCGCGCATGCACAACCTGCTGCCGGGCATGTTCCGCTGATCCGGCAGGGGTCAGTGCCGGGCCAACCGGTGTGATCCCGCCCGGTCGGACGCTGCACGAACGCTCCCCGCTCCAACCGATTCCGTTCCGGCCACCATGTTCGGATTGATCCGGCGTCTGCGCCGGGACCCGCTGCCTCCCGAGCCTTCCCTGTGGCTTGCCATGCGTGCCCGCACGCCTTGGGTCGCACGCCTGGATCCCGAGCGTGATACCCGCCTGCAGCTGCTGGCGGCGCGCTTCCTGGCCGACAAGACCATCACCCCCATCAACGACCTGTCGCTGGATGCCACCCAGCGCCTGCAGCTGGCGGCGCTGTGCTGCCTGCCGTTGCTGGAGTTCGGCGCCGGCGGCCTGCAGGGCTGGCGGGAACTGATCGTCTATCCCGATGCGTTCCGGGTGAACCGCACCCACGTGGACGCCGCCGGGGTGATGCACGAGTGGGACGACGAGCTGATTGGCGAAGCCTGGGAATCCGGCCCGCTGATCCTGTCCTGGGCCGACGTGCAATCCGACCTGGCCGACCCCCGCGCCGGCTTCTGCGTGGCCGTGCACGAGATGGCCCACAAGATCGATGCCCTGGACGGGGTACTGGACGGCACGCCGCCGCTGCCCCGCGCGTGGCAGCGGCAGTGGGCGGGGGATTTCCA
>DXCY01000127.1 GCA_019115725.1 Candidatus Luteimonas excrementigallinarum | reverse complement strand
TTCCACGACGACCAGCACGGCACCGCGATCATCGTTGGCGCGGCGGTGGTCAACGCGCTGGAGATCGCCGGCAAGAAGATCGAGGACGTCAAGCTGGCCACCACCGGTGCCGGTGCGGCGGGCATCGCCTGCCTGGACATGCTGGTGGCGCTGGGCCTGAAGCGGGAGAACATCACCGCGTTCGACCGCGGCGGCGTGATCCACAGCGGCCGCGATGACCTGGACGAGGCCAAGCAGCGCTACGCCCGCGACACCGACAAGCGTGAACTGGCCGAGATCGTGGCCGGCGCCGACGTGTTCCTGGGCCTGTCGGCCGGCGGCATCCTCAAGCCGGAAATGGTGGCCACCATGGCCGAGCGCCCGGTGATCCTGGCGCTGGCCAACCCGTATCCCGAGATCCTGCCGGAGGAGGCGAAGAAGGTCCGCCCGGACGTGATCATCGCCACCGGCCGCTCCGACTATCCCAACCAGGTCAACAACGCGGTCTGCTTCCCCTACATCTTCCGCGGCGCGCTGGATGCCGGCGCCACCGGCATCAACGAGGAGATGAAGCTCGCCTGCGTGCACGCCATCGCCGACCTGGCCAAGGCCGAGGCCAGCGACCTGGGCAGCGCCTACGGCGGTGATGTGCCCACCTTCGGTCCGGAGTACATCATCCCGCGCCCGTTCGACCAGCGTCTGCTGACCGTGCTGGCGCCGGCCGTGGCCCAGGCCGCCATGGACTCCGGTGTGGCCCAGCGCCCGATCGAGAACATGGACGCCTACCGCGAGAAGCTCGGCCACTTCCTCACCCGCACCGCGCTGGTGATGAAGCCGGTGTACGACCGCGCCCGAGGTGACCGCCAGCGCGTGGTCTACGCCGAGGGCGAGGAGGAGATCGTGCTGCGCGCGGTGCAGACCGTGGTCGACGAGGGCCTGGCGCGGCCGATCCTGATCGGGCGCCCGGACGTGATCGAAACCCGCATCCGCAAGCTCGGCCTGCGGCTGGAGGAAGGGCGCGACTTCGACCTGACCAACATCAACGATGATCCGCGTTTCCACGATTACTGGACCCAGTTCCACGCTCTCACCGAGCGCCGCGGGATCACCCCGGATTCGGCCAAGAACCTGATGCGCTCGCGGCCGGCGCTGATCGCCGCGCTGATGGTCGAGCGCGGGGAGGCCGACGCCATGCTGTGTGGGATGGTCGGGCGCTATCACAAGAAGCTCGGCTACATCCGCAGCGTGCTGCCGCTGGACCGGGGCGCGCAGAGCACCGCCGCCATGACCGGCGTGGTCAGCGACCGCGGCCTGTGGTTCTTCCTCGACACCCACGTGCAGGAGGATCCCACCGCTGAGCAGCTGGCCGAGGCCACCATCCAGGGCGCCTACCGGCTCAAGCTGTTCGGGATCGAGCCCAAGGTGGCGCTGCTGTCGCACTCCAACTACGGCAGCCACACCAGCCCCAGCGCGCTGAAGATGCGCCGGGTGCGGGAGATCCTGGCCCAGCGTGCGCCCAAGCTGGAAGTGGACGGCGAGATGATGCCCGACACCGCCTGGGACGAAGTGATGCGTCGGCGGATCTTCCCCAACACCACGCTGTCCGGTCAGCCCAACCTGCTGGTGCTGCCGAACCTGGACGCGGCCAACATCACCTACAACATGGTGCGGGTGATGACCGATGGCGCCGCGCTGGGGCCGATCCTGATGGGTGTGAGCCGCCCGGCCCACATCATGACCCCCACCGCCACCCCGCGGCGGGTGATCAACATGACCGCCATTGCCGCGGTCGAATCGCAGATCCGCAAGAGCCGCGGCAGCTGACGCCGCGGATCGCCGGCCGGGCGCCGGGATATCCGCAGGTCGGGGGCGTAGCCCCGACCTACCGCAGCAGCTGCCGGACCAGGTCGGGCAGCTGCTGCAGGTCGTCCTTGGACAGCAGGCCATCGGTGCCCGGTAGCGGCTCGGGCAGGGCGATGGCCGGTGTGCCGGTGAGCAGCACGAACGGCAGCCGCGGATCGTGCGCGCGCACCATCTGCAACGCTTCTTCAGCGCAGAACCCGGGCAGGTTGAGGTCCGACAGCACCAGTTGCGGCGCGGCGTCGCGCAGCGCCTCGCGCAGGGTGTCGGCCGACCACGCGCGCTGGCAGTCCGCCTGCAGGCCGCCATCGGCCAGGGCAAAGGCAATCAGCTCCGCGTCATCGCGGGAATCCTCGATCAACAGCACCCGGTATGGCTGGCCCGGCGCCCGGTTCATCAGACCGGCCTATTCCGCCGCCGGCGGCTCGTTGAGCACCGCCCAGAACCGGCCCAGCGTACGCACCGCGTCGAAGAACTGGTCCACGTCCACCGGCTTGACCACATAGGCGTTAACGCCCAGGTCCCAGCTGCGGGCCAGATCGCTCTCCTCGCGCGAGGAGGACAGGATCACCACCGGCAGGTGGTTGAAGCGGCTGTCCTTGCGCAGCTCGGTCAGTACTTCCAGGCCGTCCATGCGCGGCATCTTGATGTCCAGCAGCAGCACCGCCGGATCGCGGTCCTCGCGCCCCTGGAAGCGGCCGCGGCGCAGCAGGTAGTCCAGCGCCTCGACGCCATCTTCCACGTGCACGATGGGGTTGGCCAGGTTGGCGTCGCGCAGCGCGTCGATCGCCATTTCCGCGTCGTGCGGACTGTCCTCGGCCAGCAGGATGGTGCGAAGTTGGGTCATGTTCCGTGGTCCGTCGGTTCCTGCTGCTCGCTGGCGGCGGGCAGGGTGAAGTGGAAGGTGGCGCCTTTGCCTGGTTCGGATTCTGCCCAGATCCGGCCGCCGTGGCGACCCAGCACCCGGCGCACGCTGGCCAGTCCAATGCCGGTGCCGGGAAATTCGCTCGGTGCATGCAGGCGCTGGAACACGCCGAACAGCTTGTCGCTGTATTTCATGTCGAAGCCGGCCCCGTTGTCCACCACCGTGAAGTGGTGGCTGCCGTCGGGCTCCAGATCGTGGCTGACCGAGATCCGCGCGGGCTCGCTGCCGGCGCTGTATTTGACCGCGTTGCCAAGCAGGTTCAGCCACACCTGGCGCAGCATGTTCTCATCTCCCACCACCACCGGCAGATTACCCAGCTGCCAGTGGATCGTGTGGTCGGGATGATCCTGGCGCGCGTTGGCGTCCAGCAGGGCGCGGGTGTCGTTGACCATCGACTGCATGTCCACCATCTGCAGGCGCAGCGCGCTGCGGCCCAGGCGTGAATACACCAGCAGGTCGTCGATCAGCGCCGACATCCGCTTGCTTGATTCGATGATCACGTCGAGGTAGTGGCGGTTCTTCTCGTCGATGTCCTCGCCCATGCGCCGGCCCAGCTTGTCGGCGAAGCCGCCGATATGGCGCAGCGGTGCGCGCAGGTCGTGGGAGACCGAGTAGCTGAACGCCTCCAGCTCGCGGTTCACGTCCGACACCTGTTCGATCTTGCCTTCCAGCTGGCGGTTGAGCTCGCGGATCTGGCGCTCGTGCAGGATCTGCGCGCTGATGTCGCTGGCGGTCAGCAGCACTGCCTGCTGCTCGCTGTCGGGCAGTTCCATGCGCCGGGCCGAGAGCAGCATCACCCGTTCCACGGCGTCGGCCGTGCGCTGGGTGACCTGGAAATCCCACAGCTCGCGCCCGCGGGTGAGCACATCGGTCAGCCGCCGCAGCACCGACGGCTCCTGCCACACGCCATCACCGATGCTGGCCAGCGGCTCGCCGCGGCAGTCCTCCTCCACCCCGTACAGCTCGGCGAAGGCGGTGTTGTACATCAGCACCCGGTTGCTGCGGTCCAGCAGCGCGATCGGTTCGCGCACCGTGTCCAGCATCACTGCCGCGCGGGTGCTGGCGCTGCGGGCGTCGCGTTCGGCATCCAGGCGGCGCACGCCCTGGCGCAGGCTGTACCAGGCCAGCAGGCTGAGCAGCAGCAGCTGCAGCACCAGGCCGGCGCTGCCCACCAGGGTGGCGCGGCGGTCGGCGACCCGGGCTTCGGTCTGGCGCAGCTCCAGCAGTCGGTGCTCCTCGGCGTTGATCTGGTCGATCAGCGCGTGGATGGGATAGCGGGTGAGCATGGTTTCCACTTCCGCCGTGGTCGGCCGCGTGGCGGTGTCCAGCAGGCGGTAGATCTCGCCCAGGCGCAGGTCGAGCATGGTCTGCAGCTCGCCCAGCAGGCGCTGTTGCACCGGGTTGTCGCGGGTCAGCGCGTGCAGCTCATCGGTGAGCGGGCCGATCCGCGGCCGGCTGTAGCTGATCCGCTCGCGCAGCAGCTCGATATCCACGCCGTACCCCTGGCCCAGCGCCGCCGCTTCCACGCTGCGCACGTCTGCCGCCAGGGTGCTGATCCGGGCTTCCACCTGGTGGCTTTGCACCAGCCACGCCTGGGCCCGGTGGTTGGCCCGGGACGCGAGCGCATTGAGGATGAAGGGCAGCACCACGATCACCGCCACCGCCAGGAACAATCCCGGCATGCGGTATCTCGAAGGTGCGACTGCTGTGGTGGTTATGGGCATTGATCGACAACGTCGGCAGGGACGTGGGCGTCGGTACCGGCGGTCCTTCCCCCTGAAGCCGGGGAATCATGGACCAGAGTAGTGAAGACGGGGTGAAAACGCCCGTCCGGGCCGGGCCTGACAGGGGGCGCCACGCTCCGGGCCGGACCGGTAAGAGCAGCCATGCCTGTTAGAATCGGGGATTCGATCCATTGACCAAACCACGGCCGTACAGGCGGCCGCGAGCGGAGCCCCAAGCGATGAACTGGTTGAACGACGTACTGGAAAACGATCCCGATCCCGCAGAAACCCGGGAGTGGGTGGAGTCGATCAAGGCGGTCATCGACGCCAATGGGCCGCAGCGTGCACACCAGCTGCTGGAAAACATGGTGGAACTCACCCGCCGCGCCGGTGCCCACCTGCCGTTCGCGCCCACCACCGAATACGTCAACAGCATTCCGGCCCACCTGGAGCCGCGGATGTCCGGCGACGCTGCGATGGAGTGGAAGATCCGCTCGCTGATCCGCTGGAACGCGATGGCCATGGTGGTGCGGGCCAACCGCAAGCCGGGCGACCTGGGCGGACACATTGCCAGCTTCGCCAGCGCTGCCACCCTCTACGACGTGGGCTTCAACCATTTCTGGCGCGGGCCGGAAGGCGAGCACCCGGGTGACCTGATCGGTGTCCAGGGCCACAGCTCGCCGGGCATCTACGCACGCTCGTTCCTGGAAGGGCGGCTGAGCGAGGACCAGCTGGACAACTTCCGCATGGAGGTGGACGGCCGCGGCATTGCGTCGTATCCGCACCCGTGGCTGATGCCCGACTACTGGCAGTTCCCCACCGTGTCGATGGGCCTGGGCCCGATTGCCGCGATCTACCAGGCGCGCAACTGGAAGTACCTGGAAGCACGTGGGCTGATGCCCAAGAGCGACCGCAAGGTGTGGTGCTTCCTCGGCGACGGCGAGACCGACGAGCCGGAGAGCCTGGGCGCCATTTCCGTGGCCGGGCGCGAGGGCCTGGACAATCTGGTGTTCGTGATCAACTGCAACCTGCAGCGCCTGGACGGGCCGGTGCGCGGCAACGGCAAGATCATCCAGGAGCTGGAGGGCCAGTTCCGCGGCGCCGGCTGGAACGTGCTCAAGCTGATCTGGGGCAGCTACTGGGATCCACTCCTGGCCCGCGACAAGGATGGCCTGCTGCGCAAGCTGATGATGGAAACCGTCGACGGCGAGTACCAGAACTGCAAGGCCTTCGGCGGCGCATACACGCGCGAGCATTTCTTCGGCAAGTACCCGGAAACCGCCAACCTGGTGGCCAACCTGTCCGACGAGGATATCTGGCGCCTGAACCGTGGCGGCCACGATCCGCACAAGGTCTATGCGGCCTACCAGGCGGCATCGGAGACCACGGGCATGCCGACCGTGATCCTGGCCAAGACGGTCAAGGGCTACGGCATGGGCAGCGCCGGCGAGGCGCTCAACCCCACCCACCAGACCAAGAAGCTGGACGACGATGCGGTGCGCGCGTTCCGCGACCGCTTCAACATCCCGGTCGACGACGAGCAGCTCAAGGACGGCGCGGTGCCGTTCTATCACCCGGGTGAGGACTCGGAGGAAGTGCAGTACATGCGCGAGCGGCGCAAGGCGCTCGGCGGCTTCCTGCCACAGCGTCGGATGAAGGCCAGCGAATCGCTACCGGCGCCGAAGCTGGAGGTGTTCGAGCGCCTGCTCAAGGACACCGGCGAGCGTGAGATCAGCACCACCATGGCCTTCGTGCAGTCGCTGGGCATCGTGCTGCGCGACAAGCAGGTGGCGCCGCGGGTGGTGCCGATCGTGGCCGACGAGGCCCGCACCTTCGGCATGGAAGGCCTGTTCCGGCAGATCGGCATCTATGCCCCGCAGGGCCAGAAGTACAAGCCGGTCGACCGCGACCAGCTGATGTACTACCGCGAGGACGCGGCCGGGCAGGTGCTGCAGGAAGGCATCACCGAGGCCGGGGCGTTCGCCTCGTGGATGGCGGCGGCCACCAGCTACAGCACCAATGACCTGCAGCTGCTGCCGTTCTTCATCTTCTACTCGATGTTCGGCTTCCAGCGCGTGGGCGACGCTGCCTGGCAGGCGGCCGACATGCGGGCGCGCGGCTTCCTGCTCGGCGCCACCGCCGGGCGCACCACGCTCAATGGCGAAGGCCTGCAGCACGAGGATGGCCACAGCCACCTGCTGGCCGGTGCCATTCCCAACTGCCGCAGCTACGACCCCACCTTCGCCCACGAAGTGGCGGTGATCCTGCAACACGGCATGCGGCGCATGCTCGAGGAGCAGGTGGACGAGTACTACTACCTCACCCTGATGAACGAGAACTACGGCCACCCGGGCATGCCCGAAGGTGCCGAGGAAGGGATCATCAAGGGCATGTACCTGCTCAAGGATGCCGGCAAGCCGAAGAAGGGCGAGCTGCGCGTGCAGCTGCTGGGCAGCGGCACCATCCTGCGCGAAGCGATCGCCGCGGCCGAGCTGCTGGACAAGGATTTCGGGGTGACCGCCGACATCTGGTCCTGCCCCAGCTTCACCGAGCTGCGCCGCGACGGCTTCGATGTCGAGCGCTGGAACCGCTTCAACCCGGAGGCGAAGAAGCCGCGCAAGGCCTACGTCACCGAGCTGCTGGAAGACCACCAGGGTCCGGCCATCGCCGCCACCGACTACGTGCGCGCCTACGCCGACCAGATCCGCGCCTTCGTGCCGATGCACTACACGGTGCTGGGCACCGACGGCTTCGGCCGCTCGGATACCCGCGACAACCTGCGCCGGCACTTCGAGGTGGACCGCTTCCACATCGCCCATGCGGCCATCGACGCGCTGGTGAAGGACGGCAGGATGACCGCCAAGGACGCCGCCCGGGCGATCAAGCTCTACAAAATCGACACCGACCGGCCGAACCCGCTGCTGGC
>DXCY01000126.1 GCA_019115725.1 Candidatus Luteimonas excrementigallinarum | reverse complement strand
GAACCGACCATGCCCCACCCCGCCCTGCTGATCATCGACATGATCAACACCTTCGATTTCGAAGGTGGCCAGGCCCTGGCCCGCCGCGCGCAGGACGCAGGGCGGCGGATCGCCACCCTGCGGCGCCGCTGGCACGCGGCGGGCGCCCCGGTCGTCTACGTCAACGACAACTTCATGCAGTGGCAGGCCGACTTCAGCGAGCTGGTGGCGGTGTGCATGCACGAGGGGATGCGGGGGGCGGAGATCGCCCGCCTGCTCCAGCCCGGCCCGGACGACTACTTCGTCCTCAAGCCCAAGCACTCGGCCTTCCTGGCCACACCGCTGGAAGTGCTGCTGGCCAAGCTCGGCGCGCGCGAGCTGGTGCTGACCGGAGTCGCCACCGACTCCTGCATCCTGGCCACCGCCCTGGATGCCCACATGCGTGAATTCACGATCCGGGTACCGCGCGACTGCGTGGCCGCCCTCACCCCTGCCCGTACCGAACGCGCCCTCGCCCTGCTGCGCGATGCCTGCGCCGCAGACGTGCGCTCCTCGCGCACGCTGCGGCCATGACCCCTCAGCCCGGCGCGTAGTACGTAGGCGCGCCCGGCCCCACCGGCAGGCCGAGGCCGAACACCCACAGGAAGAACAGCACGGTCCAGCCAATGAAGAAGATCACCGAGTACGGCAGCATCATCGCGATCAGGGTGCCCACGCCGATGTCCTTCTGGTAGCGGGTGGCGAAGGCCAGGATCAGGCCGAAGTAGCTCATCATCGGGGTGATGATGTTGGTCACCGAATCGCCGATGCGGTACGCCGCCTGGATCACTTCGGGGCTGTAGCCGATCAGCATCAGCATCGGCACGAAGATCGGCGCAGTCACCGCCCACTGCGCCGAGGCCGAGCCCAGCGACAGGTTGATGATCGCGCAGATGATGATGAAGGGCAGGAACACCAGCGGTCCGGTCAGCCCGATCGCCTGCAGCGAGTTCGAGCCCACCACCGCCACCACCTGGCCCAGCTGGGTCCAGTTGAAGAACGCCACGAACTGGGCGGCGAAGAACACCAGCACGATGTACAGACCCATGGTCGACATCGACTTGGCCATCGCGTTGATCACGTCGCGATCGCTCTTGAACTCGCCGGTCAGCGCGCCGTAGACGATGCCGGGAATGGCGAAGAACACCGCCACCAGCACCACGATGCCGGTCAGGAACGGCCGCAGGCTGGCCAGCGTGTCGTCCTCGATGCCGGGCAGGCGCAGCCAGCCGCCCTGCGGCACCACCAGCAGGGCGATGCCGATGCTCACCAGCAGCGCCACCAGCCCCGCCCACGCCAGCGCGCGGCGCTCGGCCGGGGTGACCGGATCCATGCTGATCGGCTCGGCGGTTTCATCCAGCTTGGTCGGGTCGTACGGCCCGAGCTTCGGCTCGACGATCTTCGCGGTCACGAACCAGCCCATCGCCGTGACCAGGAACGTGCTGACGATCATGAAATACCAGTTGACCGCCGCGTGCACCTCGTAACCAGGGTGGATCAGCTCCGCCGCTTCCTGGGTAATGCCCGCCAGCAGCGGATCGACCGTGCCGATCAGCAGGTTCGCGCTGTACCCCCCGGACACGCCGGCAAACGCCGCCGCCAGTCCAGCCAGCGGATGCCGCCCCAGCGCGTGGAAGATCGCCGCCGCCAGCGGGATCACCACCACGTAGCCCATTTCCGAAGCGGTGTTGGACATGATCGCGGCGAACACCACCACCACGGTCACAAGGTTCTTCGGGGCGCCCAGCACCAGCAGCTTGATCGCGGCGGTCAGCAATCCGGAACGCTCGGCAATGCCCACGCCCAGCATGGCCACCAGCACCGTGCCAAGCGGCACGAAGCCGGTGAAGTTGGTAACCAGGCTGGTCACGATCCGGCGCAAGCCTTCGGGATCGAGCAGGCTGATCACCCGGATCACGCCGTCGGCGGCGCGCCCAGTGGTGCCCTCCGGGCGCGGGTCCGGCACGCTGATGCCCATCCAGCCGAACAGTCCCGACAGCAGCAGGATGCCGAGCGCCAGCAGCGCGAACAGGGTGACCGGATGCGGCAGCAGGTTGCCCAGCCATTCCACCGTGTTCAGCAGCCGGGTGATCCAGTTGGGCTGCGTCTGTGCGGCGGGCTGGTCGTGTCGGGGCATCAGAACATCCGGCAGAAATTCCAGCGCCGAAGTCTACCGCAGCGTGCCCCGCACACAACCTGATGTCAGTGGTAGCCGATCATCACCGAAATCACGAGCGCCACCGAGCCTGCGGCCAGCATCTTCAGGTACAGCGGCAATACGAAGCGCAGCCAGCGGTCGTAGGGAATGCCTGCGATGCCGAGGATGCTCATCAGGATCACGTTGGTCGGAAACAGCATGTTGGCCAGGCCGTCGCCGAACTGGAACGCCAGCACCGCGGTCTGCCGGCTGATGCCCACCAGGTCCGCCAGCGGGGCCATGATTGGCATGGTCACGAACGCCTGGCCGCTGCCGGATGGGATGAAGAAGTTGATCACCAGCTGCACCAGCATCATGCCTACCGCACCCAGGTGCGCACCGAGCAGCGACAGCGGCGTGGCCAGCACATCGACGATCGTGTGCAGCACCACGCCTTCCTCCAGGATCAGCGCGATCGCCCGCGCGAACCCGATGAGCAGCGCAGTCATCGCCAGTTCGGCCGCGCCAGCGCCGAAATTACGCGCGGTGCCGTTCACCCCCAGCCCGCCCACCAGTCCGGTGAACAGCGCCAGGCCGATGAACAGCGCGCCCAGCTCCACCAGGTACCAGCCCTGGGTGGAAATACCCCAGATCATCAGCGCCAACGAGGCCAGCGCCGCCACCAGCAGCACGATGCGCCGCCCGTCCAGCGGTGGATACTCGCTCGGCGGCGCATGCAGCGGCTCGATGCCCTTCATCAGGCTGGCCTCCGGATCGGCCTGCACCTTCTTTGCGTAGCTCCAGACGTGATGCACGCCGATGGCGACGAAGGGTACGAACAGCGCCAGCCGGAACCCCCAGCCCGAAGCGGGCTCCAGCCCGGACACATCCTGGGCCACGATCACGGTGAACGGGTTCATCACCGCTACGCCGTAACCGATGCCGTAGCCGCAGATCAGGATGCCCATGGCGGTGATCACGTCCATGCGCATCGCCAGGCACAGCGTGATCAGCATGGCCGCGAACGGAATGTACTCCTCCGCCACCCCGATCGTGCCCGAGCCGATCGCGAACACGCTCATGCCGATGATGATCAGCAGCTTCGGACTGTGCCCTACCCGCTTCAGCGTCCAGCCCAGCACCGCGTCGATCAGCCCGCTGGCCCGCAGCACCGCCAGCGCGCCGCCCACGATCAGCACGAAAAAGATGATGTCCTGGGCCGCCGCCATCGCCCGCGGCACCACGGTGAACAGGGTCAGCGGCGACAGCGTCACCCGCTCTTCCGCGCTCTGGTAGGTGCCGGGCACCACCACGGTATTGCCGGCATCGTTCACCGCCATCTCGAACTGCCCCTGCGGCAGCAGCCAGGTGGCCACCAGGGCGGCGGCCATGATGGCGAACAGCAGCGCCAGGGTATGCGGGATGCGGAGGAAACGGTTCATCGGCAGGTCCATGGTTGAACCGGCGCAGTATAGGCGCACGCTCCCTGTCACAATCGCGCCTCACCCCCGCCACCCACGGACGCCTGATGTTCCGCTGGTTCGAAACCCGCCTCGACCCCTTCCCCCAGGATCCTCCCGCCCAGCCGCCGGCCAGCCTGTACGCGTTCTGCCGCCACTACACGCGCGGCTCGGAAGCCTGGCTGGTGCTGATGGCACTGACCACCGCCGGCATCGCCCTGGCGGAGCTGGCGATGTACGCCTACCTGGGCGCGCTGGTCGACCGCCTGGGCACCACCACGCCCGCGGCGTTCCTGGCCGAGGAAGGCGGGCGCCTGCTGGCGATGGGCCTGCTGGTGCTGCTCGGCCTGCCGCTGGTGGTGCTGGCCAACTCGCTGGTCCAGCACCAGGTGCTGCTTGGCAACTTCCCCATGCGGATCCGCTGGAACGTGCACCGCTACCTGCTGCGGCAGTCGATGGGCTATTTCCAGAACGAGTTCGCCGGGCGCATCGCCACCAAGCTGATGCAGACCTCGCTGGCGGTGCGCGAAACCGTGCTCAAGCTGCTGGATATCGGCAACTACGTGCTGGTGTTCTTCATCGGCGCGCTGGTGGTGGCCGGCGCGGCGGACTGGCGGCTGATGCTGCCGTTC
This sequence comes from Candidatus Luteimonas excrementigallinarum, assembly GCA_019115725.1. Classification (GTDB taxonomy): domain Bacteria; phylum Pseudomonadota; class Gammaproteobacteria; order Xanthomonadales; family Xanthomonadaceae; genus Luteimonas; species Luteimonas excrementigallinarum. The sequence goes on along the minus strand of DXCY01000126.1, from coordinate 6,250 downwards.
GTGGCCTGGGCCCTCGGCTATGCGGGGCTGATGTGGGTCTTCGTGCCGCGCATGGAGCGGGTGGCACGGGCCCAGGCCGACGCCCGCTCGGTGATGACCGGCCGCGTGGTCGACAGCTACACCAACATCGCCACGGTCAAGCTGTTCTCCCACTCCCAGCGCGAGCAGGCCTACGCACGCGAGGCGATGGATGGCTTCCTGGTGACCGTGTACCGGCAGATGCGCCTGGCCACCGGAGCCTGGACCCTGCTCTACGCGCTCAATATGGCGCTGCTGTTCAGCGCCGTGGCGCTGGCCCTGTGGCTGTGGCACCAGGGCGCGGTCGGGCCGGGCGCCATCGCGGTGATCGTGGCCTTTGCCCTGCGCATCCTCGGCATGTCGCAGTGGATCATGTGGGAGATTTCCCAGCTGTTCGAGAACATCGGCACGGTGCATGACGGCATCAATTCGATCTCGCTGCCGCCCACCGTGGACGACGCCCCCGGCGCGCCGCCCCTGCCCCGGGTGTCCGGCGATATCCGTTTCGAGCGGGTGAGCTTCCACTACGGCAAGGGCAGCGGGGTGATCGATGATCTCTCGCTGCATATCCGTCCGGGCGAGAAGATCGGCGTGGTCGGCCGCTCGGGCGCGGGCAAGTCCACCCTGGCCAACCTGCTGCTGCGCTTCCATGACGTGGAAGGCGGCCGGATCCTGGTGGACGGCACCGACATTGCCGGGGTGCAGCAGGACACCCTGCGCGCCCAGGTGGGCGTGGTGTCCCAGGACACCTCGCTGCTGCACCGCTCGGTGCGCGAGAACCTGCTTTACGGACGCCCCGATGCCAGCGAGGATGAGATGATCGAAGCCGCCCGCCAGGCACGCGCGCACGACTTCATCCTTACGCTGAGCGACAACCAGGGCCGGCGCGGCTACGACGCCCACGTGGGCGAGCGCGGCGTGACCCTCTCCGGCGGCCAGCGCCAGCGCGTGGCCATTGCCCGGGTGCTGCTGAAGGATGCGCCGATTCTGGTGCTGGACGAAGCCACTTCGGCGCTGGATTCGGAGATCGAGGCCGCCATCCAAGACAACCTGATCCGGCTGATGGAGGGCAAGACGGTGATCGCCATCGCCCACCGGCTGTCCACCATCGCCGCCATGGACCGGCTGATCGTGATGGACCAGGGGCGGATCGTGGAAGACGGAACCCACGAGGAACTGGTGGCAGCAGGCGGCATCTACGCCCGGCTGTGGCAGCGCCAGTCCGGCGGGTTCATCGACAACTAGCCGGAGGCGTCACCCGACGTGGTGTCCGGGCGGGGCTCCGCGTCGGGCGGAACCTCATCCGCCTCGCCCCGCGCGGTGTCCCCGCCGGGCGCGAATACAAAGTCCGCTGCCAGGTCGAACTCCGACAGCGGGCTTTCCGCCGGGCAGGCCTCGTCCGGAAATCCATAATTGGAACGCAGGTCCAGGCCGCAGGCACTCAGTTCTTCCAGATCGGTACCGGGCACCTTGCAGCGGGTATCGAACGCACGCACGAACGAGTCGCGGCGGCGCACAAAATCCTCGCCGCACTTGCGCATCAGCCGCAGCCGGTCGAGGTCGTCCTGGGCCGGGTTGACCCCGTCCAGGCCGTAGCGCTGCAGCTCGTCGGAGGTCAGCAGGCGCAGGTTGCGGTTGGGTACCACCATCATCATGTCGGCTACCGCCACCGCGGCGCCGTTGCGCTCCAGGTACGCCTTTACCCGGTCGTACACGGTGCGAAGCTCGGCGTTGAGTTCGCGCCGGGTGGTGGCGGTGGAACTCATGCGGATGATGCGGTGGATGCCCACCCGGCCGGTGATCAGGCGGCTGTCGCCGGCGCTGAGGATGAACACGCAGGAGCTGTGGCACAGCGAACCCTCACGCACCCAGATCGCCCAGCCCGACTCGGCGATCAGATCGCCGGCCTCCATCGAGTCCTCCACCTGGCCGCCCGCGGAATCCAGGTCCAGCACGCGCTTGTCGATGTGCAGCTCGTCGGCCACCGCGATCACCCGTTCGATCAGGTCGGTGAATTCGCCCGTCAGCCGACCCTCGTAGCGCAGCCGCATCACCCCGCGCTCGGCGCAGGGGCCCATCGCCGCGGTCAGTGAGTCGTGGTCCAGCACGTCCATCGGCTCGCCATCACCCGCAGCCGCGTAGTCAAGCTCGCAGCTGATCGAAAAGCGGCCTTCCTGCATCTGGATCGGGGTCCAGTCCAGCGCCTCTTCCACCGGCTCGGGTTCCGGCACCGGCACTGCCACGTCCTGCTCCTGGATGGCCTCGGCATCCACCGGCGCCATGCTGACCGCGCCGCCATCGGCCGCGCTTTCCACCTCTTCTGTTTCCACCATCAGCGAGTCCGGTCCGGGCGCGGCCGGACGGCACGCAGCCAGCATCAGCATGGACAGCAGCAGACAGGCTTTCAGGGGCTGGGACAGCATCGGCGCTCCGCGGGAGATGGCGGGGCGCGACCGCGCCCCGCCTCAGCGCACAGTCTAGGGGCCACGTGCAACGGCAGCCGAACGCGGGGTAAATCGCCCCATCCACAATGCATCAGAGCACGCCCGACAACACCATGAACACGCCCAGCAGCGATACCGCCCACACCAGCGAGCGCAGGTAGGGGATCCCGGCCAGGTACAGCGGTACGTACACCGCACGCGCCCAGAAGTAGAGCTGGGACCCGAGCGCAGTGACGGAATCACCGCTTCCGGTCGCCACTACCGCCAGCACCGCAGCGGCAAAGAACGGAAAGGTCTCCAGGAAGTTGCGCAGCGCGCGATCCGCTCGTCCCGCCACACCGGTGAGCGGTGGCGGATCGCCGTCCCGCGCACTTGCGTTCCACTTCAGGCCACGCTGCCGGGTCATCAGCGCTGCATCAAGAAACAGCTGCGCCACGCCCAGCAGGATCGACCACGTCAACCACTGGATTTCAACGGACATCGCCACGACTCCGCGTATGGGTCCCCCGCCAGTCTAACCGTGGCCGTGCAAGGGGCTGCGACCCCAGACACGGTGTCTGCACGGGTTATGCGCAAAGATGCATGGCGGCTTTTCTTTTTGGAGAGCATGTCTGTGACACAAAACCCGGCAACACCCCGGAACGCCAAGCCATCAGCCTGGCCCGCTACCCTCGTCGTGGCGAGCCTGCTGACCGCATGCGGCGCTGAACCCCCTGCGCTGGACCGCGAGAAAGTGCCCGCGTCTTCTCCAGCCCCGACGGTGCCATTGCCAAACATCGGCGGGGAACAGCCGGTCGAGCCGACCACACCCCTGCCACCCACCCGCGAGTTGCAGGTGACGGTCGAAGGACAGGTGGAGTGGCGCGAGGCGAGCCTGTTTGAAAGCCCGCAAGGCTACGCAATCTATGTGCTGCCGCAGCTGATCATGACCGCTGAGGAACCCTGCTGCGACATTGCCTGGGCGCGCGTTGATGATGGGTTCTTCATGCGCATCGAGCGGATCGATCCGGATCAGGACCTCGCTGTGTTGCAGGAGCGCATGGAACTGGCACTTTCGGCGGTCGGAGAAGCCGAAGCGTTACCGGACGGACAGATCGGCGCGAGGCACTTCCACAACGCGGAACTGTCCATGGTCGCCCGCGGCGACGGAATCAGCAGCTACATGATGCTCGCGCGCGTCGACGGCGGACGCTACCGGGTCACCCTCCATCTGCCACACCGCGAGGCGTTGGAGGGCATCGCCCCGTCAATGTGGGCCATGCTCTCCAGCCTGCGCACAACGGGACCACGGCCGCCGGTATAACCGCCCGCCGCTCAGTGCCTCGCCCGGTACACCGCCGCGTTGATGCAAGACAGGATGGCCACCAGGAACCAGCCGAAAGGCAGCAGGGACAGGGTCAGCACCCAGGTCAGCACCCCGGCGATGCAGGCGGTGATGAACCACAGGATCGCCGCCAGCACCCGCCCCTGCACGAGCTGGCCCAGACCCGGAATGAAGAAGCTGCAAACCGCGGCAATCACGTTGCCGGTGGAACCCTGTCCGTTGCCCATTGCACACTGCTCCGTCAGAAAATGAACGTGCGGATGATGCGGGTGACGCATTCATCAGCCTGTGAAGTCGCAGCATACAAGCCCGTCCCGCCGTGCGGACGGACCCGGCTTATTCCGCCGCCCGCCCCGTCTTCATGCGCTCCAGCTTGGGCAGCACGCCCATCACCAGCAGCGCCATCAGCGTGACCACCACTGCCACCATTTCCTGGCCCATGCCGGCGGCCATGCCGATTGCCGCGGTCATCCAGATTCCGGCGGCGGTGGTCAGGCCCTCGATGCGGTCGCCGCGCTCATGGCGCAGGATCGCACCCGCGCCGAGAAAGCCGATGCCCTGGACGATGCCCTGCATCACCCGGGTGATGTCACCGCCCTCGATGTCCGCAAGCAGCGGCGCCGGCACGAACAGCGCCGCGCCGATCGATACCAGCATGTGGGTCTTCAGCCCCGCCGCCCGGCCCTTGGCCTCGCGCTCCCAGCCAATCAGCCCCCCCAGCACTCCGGCGCACAGCACCCGGACCACGATTGTCGTCATCGTGCCCGCATCCGGCAGCGCGAACTCGGCTGCCAGCGCCGCTCCCACTTCATCCAGTACGCCCAATGCAATCCTTCCTATGCCGCGACTCCGGCAGATCGTGGCCGATGCCGGTGTAAGGCCGCGTGCACGTGCCCAACTGGAATCGGATGAACCGCGGAGGCCGTCGCGGTGCGATCATGGGGCATGGATACCTCACCCCCCTTTACCCTCCTTCCGCTCCCGCCCACCCTGCTGCAGGGGCTGGAAGCACTCGGCTATACCGCCATGACCCCGGTGCAGGCGCAGGCCCTGCCGCCGATCCTGGAAGGCCGCGACCTCATCGCCCAGGCACCCACCGGCAGCGGCAAGACTGCCGCCTTCGGCCTGGGCCTGCTGCAGCGGCTGGACGCGACGGCGGTGCGGACCCAGGCGCTGGTGCTGTGTCCCACCCGCGAGCTCGCCGAGCAGGTCGGCGAACAGCTGCGCAGGCTGGCCACCGGCGTGCCCAACGTGAAGCTGTCGGTGCTGTGCGGCGGTATTCCGCTGGCCCCGCAGCTGGCGTCGCTCAGCCATGCGCCGCACGTCGTGGTTGGCACGCCCGGGCGTATCCTCGAACTGCTCGGACAGGGCGCACTGCAGCTCGGCGGCGTGGAAACCTTCGTGCTGGACGAAGCCGACCGCATGCTCGACATGGGCTTTGAGGACCAGATCCGCGAGGTGGCCCGGCATGTTCCGGCCAGTTGCCAGCGCCTGCTGTTTTCGGCCACGTTCCCGGATGCGATCCGCGCCCTGGCCAAGACCACGCTGAGCGACCCGGCCGAAGTCTGCGTCCAGGGCGCCGCCCATGCCCCCGCCATCCGGCAGCTGGTCATCGAGGCGGATCCCGCGCGCAAGGCGCCGCTGCTTGCCGCGCTGCTGCTCGAGCACCGCCCGGAATCGTGCCTGGTGTTCTGCAACATGCGCCGCGACGTTGACGAGGTTGCCGCCTCACTCGCCCACTACGGTTTCGACGCGCTCGCCCTGCACGGCGACATGGAGCAGCGCGACCGCGCCGAGACCCTGCTGCGCTTTGCCAACCGCAGTTGCAACGTGCTGGTGGCCAGCGACGTCGCTGCACGCGGCCTGGACATCGACGACCTGTCGGCGGTGATCAACCACGACGTGCCGTCGGACCCGGACACCTATATGCACCGCATCGGCCGCACCGGCCGCGCCGGGCGCGACGGCCTGGCGCTGACCCTGTGCACGCCGCAGGATCTGCGGCGGCTGGAGGCGATCGAGGAGCACCAGTGCCTGGCCCTGCCGCGCGAGCGCGTGCAGCCGGTGACCGGCAAGCCGAAGGGCGTCCCACAGGCGGCGATGGCGACCCTGCGCATCGATGCCGGCAAGTCCGACAAGCTGCGTCCGGGCGACATCCTCGGCGCGCTCACCGGCGAGGCCGGCCTGCCGGCGAAGGCGATCGGCAGGATCGTCGTGCAGGCCACGCGCTCCTACGTGGCCATTGCCCGGGCCCAGGCGCCACAGGCCCTGGCGCGGCTGCGCGAGGGCAGGATCAAGGGCCGCAGGTTCCGGGTCGCGGCGCTGTAGCGATCCCTGGCGAACAGCCCCCAACCTGATCCAGGTCACGGCAGGACCCGCCGCTGCCTGCGAGCATGTTGGCAGGACAATTCCATCCGTCCTGAAAGGAGTCCCCATGAAAACCCGACAGCTTCCCCTCGTACTC